>NZ_JBNPLS010000028.1:0-27447 GCF_050313595.1 Desulfovibrio sp. SGI.169
TAAATTTTTTACAGGAAGGCGGGTTTAGTCGGGGGTTGGGGTGGAAAGAGTTAAATATATCATTTTAGTATATTATTGATTTGAGTATGTGAGGGGATAGAAGCGAAACTTTATGAACAATCTACGGAAGCTCGATGCGGAGCTTCGCGACAACCCAGAGGAGCAGATGAAGCAGGCGAAAACTTTATGGTAGATAAGGATGCGTCCGAGGCTCTGGAACAGCACATTCAAGAGGTCAAGGCCGAACAGCAACACCTGGCGGACGCTGGCAGCGTCTATGACGCCCAGGTCAAAGATTTTATGCAGGCGAAATCCGAACAGGCAGATCGCCTTGTGACAAATCTGGAAAACAGAATTGCCTCCCAAAGCAAAAAGCTCCAGGATGTGACCACGGCAAAGCCCAATGCCATCAGCGCACTCTGGCGTGGCAACCAGTGGCGGGAGCAATATGGCCGGGAGCAGCGGCGCATGCATGAGTTGGAGGTTCGCCTGTCTCGCGTCAAAATGCTGCAAGCATCCACGCGTCGGCTTGAGCGGATGGCTGAAGCGAAATTACGGCGGGAACAGAAAGAACTGACGGCCAGGCGTGATGCACAATTGCACGAAGAACGCGAACGCCTGTTCAAGGAAAAAACTCTGAATATAAGCCAGGACAAGACCCGGCAGAGGCCGGGCCGGGGACGTTCTTTACGCAGAGAGCAGTAAAGGAGCAGCCCCGCTGGAAGATTTTGGCGGGGCTGCTTTTTCAGAGCCAGATCAGCAATCCTGTCATGGCCAGAAAGCTGGCGGCGATCATATTGGCCACGGCTATGCGCCATGTATTCTTTTCAAACGATTTTAGCGGAGTAAGATTTTTTTCAAGAGTTTTTTCAATAGACTCGCAAAAAAGGCGAGTCCGCTCATCAAACTGTTCACCGGACAGGTTCCGCGCCTTGTCAAGCGCCTGAACTATGATCCTGCCAGCTCTCTCTTTTGACTCCTTATCCCATTTTGCGGCTTCAAGTTCCAATGCTGAAGAGAAATTTTCAAGAACAGCGTTCTGCTCCAGCTTCAGATCATCAAGAAATTTTTCCAGGAATGTATACACCAGGGGAGTGATTAACTTGGCACTAGCATAAAGGAAGGGGTTTCTCCCGCGTGGCCGCGTGGTGCGCGGGTTTTGAGTGCGCCGAGGCAAAAGACAAAAACGCGCTAAAAATCAGTTTTGCGGCTGATTTTTAGCGCGTTTTTGTTGTCTTGTTGGCACTAAATTGGATATTCTCTGCCGCACCAGATAACTTGCCCGATAACCCGGAAGGCGTCCTCCTGCTGATCCCGCACATCAAGCTCTACCGGCGCGTATTCAGGATTGACGCTCTTAAGAATGATTTTGCCCGGAAGCCTGTCTATGCGCTTGCAGTAGATTGCCTCGTCAAAACCAACCGCAAATATCCGGCCCGCTTTGATTTCTGTCTTGCTCTGATCCAAAAGGACAACATCATTGTCCATAATTTCCGGTTGCATGCTGTCGCCCTCGACACGCATCATCACCATGTTTTTAGGATTTCCCTTGCGATGCAGGAAATCGGCACGGAAAGCATAGCTGCGCTCAATATCTCCATTAACCTGTAAGCTTCCTTGTCCCGCTGACAATCGGGCCTCTACCATTGGAATCATAATCAAATCCACGTCACAGCTTGATGCCTGGGAGGTTTGGGGATTCTTTCCCCAAAAAAGCCAGTCTGTTGTTACTCCGAATTGTAAAGCCGCTTTTGGAATCCAAGCCGGTGGAACTGTTTTCCTTGACCGCGCATCCGCTATGGACTGCTTAGACAAGCCTAGCTTGACGGCAAGTTCCTGGTCTGACGTTGCTCCCGATGCCGTTTTCAGGCGTTCAAATATTTCTAAATATGTTGCATCTTCCATAGGTTAACCTGCAACTCGGAACGCAGTCCGTGTGCTTTTCGCTTTCCCTTTTTATTTCAGCACATTAAGAAGAAATTAGAAAATCCTAACATGCAACCAGAAAATCTTCTTGACTTGACAAGAAAATCAGGTCAAAAAGAAAGGGCAACGGTTATTTTTCCGGTCGGCAATCAAACTAACGGCCAGACAAGGAAAGGTCAACGTCCAGAGGTCCTTGTTTTTTGGACAGCAAAGGAAATCTTATGCGCCAGGCTTCTCTCTTTGACTTCAGCGCCAACCTTGCAAGCGTGCTGCCAGCCGTCAAGGCGGCCATGCGCATGGTTGCAGGAGCGCCGGAGGGAGAGGGGCGCAAGAGCCTGCCGGACAAGATCAACGCGGTGGCAAGCTCCAGCGGTGTGCGTTTGACAGCGGGAAATACCCGAATGGTCAGCAAGGACACTCTGGACAAATGGTTGTCGCCCTCAGATGGCAGCCATCCCCCATCGATCCTTGCCGTGCTGGCGTTTTGCGCGGCGACTGGGGATCACGCTCCGCTCCGCGCCATGCTCCGATGTGTGGGACTGGACGTGATGACGCCCGACGAGCGCAAGCTCTGTGAGTACGGGCGCACGCTGCTTGAGCAAAAAAAGGTGAAAAGGCGGCTCCGCAAGCTGGAGGAAGAACTGTGAAGCTGACATTTGCACAACGGATGGCCCTGGGGGCGAAACGTGCGAAGTATCGCCGTCGCTTGCAGGAGGTGCTTGATAATCAGGGACTCACTGGCGTTGCACTGGCCGGCATGTTGGGCATCTCAAGCGAAGCTGTGTACCGCACGCTCTCCGGCAAAATCCATAGCCCCAAGGTGTTGGATTGGCTGCGTGAACATGGGGCGACGGAAGACCATCTCTGTGATCCCCGTCGGGCGGGTGAGTAAGGCGGAATACTATGCAGATGGCAGATGCCTATAGCACGAGGGAAATTATCACTCTCCTCGGTATTAGCCGACAGGCCATAGACAAGCGCGCGAAGCGTGAAGCCTGGAAATCGGTCCCCAGGCTTGGACGTGGTGGCGGCTATCTCTGGCAGGTCGCCAGCATGCCGCCGTCGACCCGTGACGCCATAGCATCGGCCCTGCTGCGTGAAACCCAGACCGCGAGTTGCGCCGCTGTTGGCACTGCCCCTGTCGCGGTGCGCCCGGCTGACACGGCGCCTGCGGTCTCTTGCCCCACCGCTTGCTCTTGCGCCGTAGCCGCGCACAGCCCGGAATGGTTCCGCGCCACGGCCCGTGAGCGTGAAATTGCCTCCGCACGACTGGCCTTTGTGCGCGAGATCGAGCGCCTGTCAGTCGTTGTGAAGAAAGAAGGCGCCATCAGGCATCTGGTGGAAGCGTCGCGGACCCGGTCCCTGTCTCCCGTCCTGCTCGACCTGATAACCACGGCAACGGCCTGCCGCCGGGGCGGCGCGCTCTCGCGCCGGAGCCTGTACCGCTGGGCATCGGACTACGCGGCCGGCGGAGAGGTGGCACTGTTGCCCACCATGAGCCGGACAATGCCCCTCCCCGCCTGGATGCAGGAGTTCCTGGCCCACTACCAGAAACCGCAGCATCCGCCGGTTTCGCAGGCGTATGACGATTTTGCGGCAGCCCTGCGCCGGCGCGGCGAAACGCCGCCTTCAGTCTATGCAGTGCGCCGCGCGCTTGCCAAGATGAGCACCCCGGCAAAGGAAGCCGGGCGCGCCACGGGCAATGCGTTGCTCAAGCTGCGGCCCCACCGGCGGCGCGACACGTCCGAACTGTGGCCCGGCGACGTGTACACGGCGGACGGCACCACCTTTGACGCCGAAGTCCTGCATCCGCTCCACGGACAGCCGTTCAAGCCGGAACTCACGGCCATCATCGACGTGGCGACGCGCCGTTGCGTGGGCATCTCCATTGCCCTGGCCGAGAGCAAGCTGACCGTGCTGGACGCCCTGCGCATGGCCTGCATGTGGGCGGGCATCCCGGCCATGTTCTACAGCGACAACGGCCCCGGCTACTCCAACAACCTGATGCTCGATGACCGCACCGGCATGCTCCAGCGCCTGGGCATCACGCCCTGCCATGCCATCCCAGGGCGTCCGCAGGGCAAGGGACTCATGGAGCGGGCGGTCAAGACGCTGTGGGTGCGCGCCGCCCAGGGGCTGGAAAGCTACACCGGCGCCCTCATGGACCCGGATGCGGCGCATGCCAACTACAGGCGCAGCCGCAAGGCGCTCAGGAACGGGAGGCGGGCCGTGCTGCCCACATGGAAAGAGGCGAAAAAACATATCCTCGCGCGGGTGGAGGAATACAACGCCACGCCGCACCGTGGCCTCCGCGCTACCGCGATGCCGAGGGTCGGTATGTCCACTTCAGCCCCAATGAATACTGGGCCTCCTTCGAGGCGCGCGGCTTTGAGCCGGTGCGCGTGCCGGAAGGCATGGGCGCGGAACTGTTCATGCCGGGCGAGCGGCGCGTGGCGCGGAACGCCTGGGTGGAAGTGTTCGGCGGCCGTTACTATGGCGCGGAACTGGCCGACTACCACGGCGAGGCCGTGGAAGTCCGCTATGACATTTGGGACAGTTCCCGCGTCTGGTGCTGGACCCTGGACGGCCGCCGCATTTGCGAGGCCGCGCTGGAGGGCAATACACAGCCCTACTTTGCGCCAAGCCGGGTGCAGGCCGCGCGGGACAAGCGCGCGAGGGCGCAGGTCGCACGGCTTGACGCCCGGCTCCAGCGCGTGGCTCCCGGCGCGGAGATCCGCCTGCCGGGGGACGACCGCCCCGCGCTGGCGGACAGCCTCCAGCCCGCGCCACAGCCCGCCGCCATTGAAATTGAGATCCCCACGCCTGCGGAGCCGGAGCCGGCAGCGCGGCCGCTCTTTGGCTGCACCTATGACCGCTATTGCTGGCTCATGGAGCATGCCGACCAGCAGACGGCGGCCGACGCGGCGTGGCTCGTGACCTACCGGCAGGGGGAAGAATACGCCGATATGCGCGAGCTCCTGGAAGTCAAGGGCATCGCATAACAAAGGAGAGTGCCATGCGTCAGGGATTTGTGAAAACCGAGAACTACGCCCGCTTTATCGCCGGGGTCAAGGCGGTGGAAGAGCGCGGCGCGGCTGAAGCGGGCATGATGCTCGTCCACGGGCAGCCGGGCCTGGGCAAGAGCCACATCGTCTATCGCTGGGCGGAGGAGGCCGGGGCGGTCTTTTTGCGCGCCAATGTGGACTGGACGCCGAAGTATTTCCTCGTCGAACTGTCCAAGGCCCTCAATCTGGACACGCGCGGCACCGCGCAAGCGCTGTTCGAGCGCTGCCTGCGGGTGCTCATTGAACGCCAGTGCCCCATCATCATCGACGAGGCCGAGTTCACCCTGGCCGACCGCGCCGCCGTGCTGGAAAAGATCCGCGACTTCAGCGACCGCGCCGAGGTGACGGTGGTGCTCATCGGCATGGAGCAGATCCAGCGCAACATCAGCCGCTACAAGCAGATAAGCAGCCGTATCGCGCAGGTGGTGGAGTTCGGCCCGGCAACGGCGTCGGACGTGGCCCTGGCCTGCGCCAAGCTCTGCGAGTTTGCGCTCACTCCCGCGCTGGCGGCGGAAGTCCTGCGGCTCTCGGCCGGGCGCATGCGCGAAGTGCTCAACATCCTGGCGCGCATCGAACGTCTTGCCCGCGCCAACGGTCTGGCGGGCACGCTGGACGTGCCGCACTTCGCGGGTCTGGAACTGGCCCACGACTGGCAAAGCCGGACAGCCAAGACCGTGCGTCCGGCAAAGGCGGCGGCGTAGTCATGGCCGTCCTTGCCGAGCGTATCCTGCTCCATCTCGCGGAGCATGGCCCCTGCTTTACGCGACAACTGGCCTCGTGCCTGGGGGCCAGCAGCAAAGGGGTCGTGTACGCATGCCGCTGCTTGCGCCGTCACGGCCTGCTGCACAGCGAAGACAGCCTCCACGGGCTGACGGCCGCAGGCATGCAGACCGCAAGGGCTGGCGGCTGGGTCCCCTGCCAGAGGGTGGGACGGGCCGCCACCAGTGACGGCCGCACCTTGCGGCAACGCGCCTGGGCCGTCCTGCGCATGGCCGACCATACCACCGTGCCGGACATCCTGCGCGTGGTCTGCGATGGCGACGAGCAGGGCGCGGAGGAGAACCTGCGCAATTACTGCCGCGCGCTCCACCTTGCGGGCATCCTGGGCAAGACGCGGCGCACGGGCGCGTATTTTTTGCGGCGTGAGGCTGATACGGGCGCCAACGCCCCGGCCTACAACCGCGCCCGCAAGACGGTGACGGACCGTAACACGGGCCGCACCGTCTCCATAGCGGAGGGTGGCCATGCGTAGAGAGTGCGCGGCCGTGCTTGAGGCGGCCATTGCGGCGTCCAGCGTCACGGCCGTGGCCCGCCGCCTGGGAGTGGCGCGCAGCTCGCTCTCCCTGCTCCGCAACGGCCACTATCCCGGAAGCACCGCGCGCATGGAGCGGCGCATCGTGGACATCCTGGGCGCGGCCTGCCCGGTCTATGGCGGTCCCCGCACGGCGGAGTCCTGCGAGCGTCGCCGCGCCGAACCCATGCCGACATCAAGTCCCTATGCGCTCCGCCGCTGGCGGGAGTGCCAACAGTGCCAACAGTACCGCGAAAAGGAGCAGCCGTTATGAGTGTCAGTGCCGACATCGTGTCGTGCGCGTCCGCCCTGGGCGCGCTGGCCGGGCAGGTGTCCGAGGATCAGTGGGCGCTGGTGCGCATCATCCGCGCCAACTTGTGCGCCTCCGCCGAACTTGTGGAGACGATGGAATCCAGCCTGCTGGTGCCGGACGCGCCCCGGCAGGCCGCAGCCGAAACTTGCAGCCACTAGGAGGGCGACATGAGCCAGATGCAGAGCAATCCGTTTGAAGATCCGAGCCAGTACCGCAAGGACAGCCGGGGCGCCTATGTGCCCGTTGAGGCCATCCGCGAGATAGACCTCGCCCGCGATGATCTTGTCCGCGAAAAGGCCGCCAAGATCGAGCGCATGCAGGGGCAGCTCCGCGCCCTGCGCGACGAACTCATGGGCGATATTGCCGCGTTCGTGGAACTCTCCGCCGAACGCTACGGCGCCAGACTGGGCGGCGACAAGGGCAACATCACCCTCATGAGCTTTGACGGCGAGTGGAAGCTCAAGCGCCAGACCTCGGAGAATATCGGCTTTGACGAGGGCCTGCGGGCCGCCAAGGCGCTCATCGACGAGTGCCTGGAAGAGTGGAGCCGCGACAGCCCCTCGGCCCTCCGCGCCATCGTGGAACAGGCGTTCAACGTCAACAAGGAAGGCCGCATCAATACCAACGCCATCTTGAGCCTGCGGCGCCACAACATTGAGGACGAACGGTGGCAGCGCGCCATGCGGGCCATCAGCGACAGCCTCACCGTGCAGGACAGCAAAGCCTATGTGCGCCTCTACAAGCGCGCCCGGGACGGCAGATACATCGCCGTTCCGCTGGATATGTCGGCGCTGTGAGGCATTGAAGGGAGGCATGAATGACCACCAACGCATACCGCAAGGGCCTGATCGCCAGTGTGCATATCGCCGCCGTGGACATGGCGCTGGACGAGGCCACCTACCGGGAGATGCTGGCCGGCGTGACCGGGCATGACAGCGCCGGGGACTGCACCATCCCGCAGCTCAAGGCCGTGCTGGCGGAGTTCCGGGCGCGCGGCTGGACACCGCGCCCGCGCATGGCAAGGGAACTGCGGCCCCTGCACAGCAAGATCACCGCCCTGCTCGCCAGTCTGGGGCGCCCGCGCTCCTATGCGGAGGCCATCATCAGGCGCCAGACGCAAAACAGCGCATCACTTGGCACCGCAAGCCGCGCCCAGCTTACGGCCTGCGTGGCCGCTCTCACACGTCAACAGCGCCGGGAGGCGCCGCAGGAGGGATGATATGCCGACCGCAGCAGAGTATTTTGACGCCATGCGCGCCGGGGAGGTCTGCACCGGCAGCCTCAGGACGCTGGATTTCGGACTGCTCCCGCCATCGGCGCAGGAGCTTGCCCGCACCATCGGCATCACGGCCACCGTGGCCCTGGTGGAATCTTTCGGCGGCCTGACGCTCCGTATCCCGCACGGAGCAACTGTCCGGGGCCGCGCGCTGATCGAGGACATAGCCCGCAATATCGGGCAGGCTGCCGCCGATGCGCTGGTACACCGCTACGCGGGCACGGCGCTCACGGTACCGAGCTGCAAGCTGGCGCTCCTCAAGGCGCGGGACGCGGCCCTGTTCGAGGATCGGCGCGCGCTCACCGCTGAAGGTCTTTCGGAGCGCGCCCTCGTGCAATGCCTTGCCCTGCGCTACCACCTGACCGAGCGCTATGTCTGGCGCCTGCTCAAACGTCCCATCCCAGCCATGCGACCGGCCCAGGAACAGTATAAGTTGCTTTAGGCAATGAAAAAGGCCGGGCGTTACCCGGCCTTTATTCTAAGGTGTCACTGCCATTTGTCTTTTTTCTCTGTTGCATGATGTCATCTCGCAAATCCAGAAAAAGAAGCCTAGAAGAACAAAAATTTCAGAAAGAGAACCTTCAATGCCTTCTATGGATTTGTCCATAGGTGAAATTCTCCCAATTTTCATTTTTCCCTCCTTTGTTATAGTTCCCTCCTAGTCTTAATGCCTAAAACATCAGCTTTACATCTATATAATTTTTTTGATTTTGTCAAGTTAAATTATGCCTGTCTATATCCACTCCCCGGCATCGGCTTGTAGCCAGTGCCAACCACCCCGCAAATTTTTCTTGACCCAAAAACATAAATGAGTATGAAATGAGTGAAACGGAGGTGACGTGGAAAAAAAGCGTGTCAATTTTGAAGTGACCGCGGAGCAGCACCGCCAGCTCAAGACGCGGGCGGCGCAGGAAGGGAAGACCATCAAGGAAATCGTCATGGACGCCTTGAAAAAAATCTTCCCCGATTGGGAAAAGGACAAATAAACAGCCGTGCCGGGTGCTGGCACACCCAAGCACGGCCTCACCTTAACTCCCTGAACTGGAGGGAATCATGGCTGATACAACAGTATCTCAACGCACGCCTATTGTCAAAGAAAACAACGGCATCCGCTTTGAATCCCTGAACGGCGTTCCCGCCGTCCTCTCCACCGAAGTTGCCCGCCACTTCCAGAAACGGCATACCCACATCCTGCGCGAAATCGACCGTTTGCGGTCTATCCTGCCGAAATCATTTACTGCGCCCAATTTTGGGCTGAGTGAATATCAGGACAGTACGGGCCGCTCTGTCCGCGCCTTCCTCCTCACCCGCGATGCCCTCTCGCTCCTCGTCATGGGCATGACGGGCAAGGCGGCCGTCATGTGGAAGCTCCGCTACATCGAGGCGTTCAACGAGATGGAGGCAGCCCTGCGGGAAGGCCCGCAGCAGCAGGTGCAGGCTCTTGCCCGCAGCCTCTACACCCTCACCCCGGCCCGGAAGCGCCGTCTGCGCTCCGCCGTGCGCTTCCGCAAGCTGGGCCTGGGTATCCACGCCATCGCCAAGCTGCTGGACAGTGACGCGCGGGAGATTTCCCGCCTGCTCAAGGCCGCGACGGTTCTGGGCTTCCTCACTCCGGCTACGCGGGAGGTGAACCATGCCTGACATGGATCTCCACCCCGCCGACCTGCTCGCCCGCGCCGCCGCCCGCATTCGCTGGCAGCAGCGCCTGCTCTGCGGCCTGCCCGTGGACGGGCAACTGGACGTGGCCGCCCAGGAGGCCCAGGGTCTCTACCACACGCTGGAAGACATCTTTGAGGACGTTACCGCCGCCATTCGCGGACTGGAGGAGGAACAGAAAGCCTGAAAACTCCGGGGCGGCGCAAGGTTCGATGCGCTGCAAGGGAGGCGAACTTTTCTTGAGGGAGTGTACTCTGCGGTACTCGACCGAGAGAAAAAGCGAAGCCTGACGCGGCAGCGCGCGAAAGCGGTAGCCGTTGCGACGCAGGAAGCTACGGATGGAGACAGCAATTGGCTACCGCGACATCCAGTCAACGGAACCGCTGTCGCTATCCGTAAGCAGGCAGAGCCTGCTAACGGCTACCGCTAACTCCCCGGCGCTGTACCCCGCCAGCCTTTTTTATGCCCGTGCCGCCACTACAGTGGCGGTGCGGGCGCTGCTTTTGCGGCGCCGGGAGGAGAGATGCAAGGCAATATCCATCTGGCGGAGATAGAGGCGTTCCTGCGCGGCCCGTATTGCGAGGGGCCGCAGCAGTTGCGCGGCTATATCCCGTGCAAGCTCACCACGGGCGGCACGGCCAACTACAGGGGCGGCCCGGACCCGGAGCTCCATGTGCCCATGGGGCAAAGCGGCGTGACCATCGCCACCGGCGTGGACCTGGGCCAGCAGGATGCGGTCACGCTCCTGCGCCTTGGCCTGGATGCGGGCAGCGTCAACCAGTTGCGCCCCTACCTTGGCCGGCGCAAGGCCGCCGCCGTACAGGCGTTGCACCGCCTGCCGCTCGTCATCAGCCGCGAGTTTGCGGATGCCCTGGACCACTGCATCATGGGCCACCACGCGGACATCATCTCCCGGCGCTATGACCGGGATGCCGGGAACGGCGCCTATGTCGCCCTGCCGCCGCAGGCGCAGGCGGTCATCTTTTCGGCCTGTTATCAGTACGGCCTGGGCTTCGCGGGCAAATATCCCGATGTCTGGCGCGCCCTGGCCGGCGCGGAGTGGAGCGCGGCCTCGCGCATGCTCCGCGAACGGCGCCGCTGGGGAGACTATGCCAACCGCCGCGCACGCGAGGGCGCGTTGCTGGCGCAACTGGTGCGGCCATGAGCCGGGGGCTGTACTACGCCCTGGGCGCGCTGGCCTGCGTGTCCCTGCTGCTCAACGCGGCCCAGTGGCAGGACCGCCGGGCCAAACTGGACGAGATAACGCGCCTCAGGGCCGAGGCGTTGACGGCAACCATTGCCCGCGACGCGGACGAGTGCGCCCGCACCCTGCGGGACGGATTGCAGGGAGCCATTGACCATGACCTCGATGCAAAGATGCGCGCGCTTTCGCACCTGGCGCAGGAGAGCGGGCAGCTTGATGACGCTGGCTTTTTGCGCCGCCTGCGCGGCATGCTCGCCGGCGCCGCGCCCGGTGGCGCTGATGCCGCCGGAGAGCCTGCTGGCGCGGTGCCCGACACCGCCAACGCCGCCGGAACTCATGGCCGCCAATGACCTGCGCGCCTACGCGCTGGCGGCCACGCGCCACATGGTGTCGCTCAACGCCGCGCTTGACGGCTGCAACGCCGACAAGGCCGCCCTGCGCGCATGGTACGCCCGGATGGCGGCCCGCATGACGGAGGCCGCCAATGACTGACCCGCGTTGGGGCGAGGCGTTTTCCACGGCCTTTGCCCAGCTCACGGCCCTCTGGCCGGACAAGGTGGCCATAGGCGCCGCAGTCTCCGGGCTGTGCGCGCTCATGGAGACGGATGTCGCCCTGGCGTATATCTGCTTCGGCGCGCTCACGGCCGACATGACCGCGCGCGTGGCCGTGTGCTGCAAGCGCAACCGCCCCCTCTGCCGTGGCCTCAAGCGGGCCTTGCCGCGCTATGTCTGCTACCTGGTGTTCATCGTCATGGCCTGGGCGGCGCAGGTGGCGTTCCAGCGCGGCCTGCATGTGGGGCTGCCCATTGTGGACATCATGCTGGCGTATCTGATCCTCACCGACATGGCCAGCATCATCGGCCACCTGCACTACCTGGGCGTGCCGGTGCCCCCGGTGCTCAAGTGGCTGGTTTTCGGCGGCCGGGAACAACTCAAGCGCAAGGCGCGCGAGGCAGCCGGCAGGGAGCGGCGCTGATGGCCCATACCGTACAATTCCGGGCAGCGGCCCGTGCCGCCTACATCTTCGACAACCTGCCCCTGACGCAGATTTCCGCCGCGCACGGCATCCCGGTGGCCACGCTCCGCTCCTGGAAGCGCAAGGCCGCCGAACAGGGCGATGACTGGGACAGGCTGCGCGCGGCCAACGTGCTGGCCGGTGAGGGCATGGAGGCCGTGGCCCGCCAGACCCTGAGCGAGTATGTGCTCCAGCACAAGGCGCTCATGGCCGAGATTATCACGGCCCAGGACATGACCGCCACGCAAAAGACAACGGCCCTGGCCTCGCTGGCGGACAGCTTCAACAAGATGGTGGCGGCCTCGCGCCGGGTCTTGCCGGAGAGCAACGAACTGGCGACGGCCCTGCGCGTCATCCAGCTTTTGACCGAGTTTGTCCGGCAGCGCTTCCCGCAGCACGCTCCGGCCCTGCTGGAAGTGCTGGAGCCGTTCGCGGACGAGGTGGCCGAGCGGCTGGGGGGCAACCGTGGCTAGCGCCCGCAGGCTCTCGGCGGACAACTTCCGCGCGGAACTCGCCGCGCTCACGCTGTCCCTGCGCCGCAGCATCGAGGCCGACTGCGCGGCGTTCCCCGTGGACGCCGCCGCCAGCGCGGCGCGGGCGGAGCGGGCACAGGGCGACTTTCCCTTTTTCCGCCGGACGTATTTCCCGCACTACACGCGGCGCAAGGACGGGACGCCCACGGGCGACAGCCTCCTGCACCAGTGGCTTGACGTGGCCCTGCCCGCTGCGGTCAACGCGGCCGCGGGCGTCAAGCTGGCCTGCGCTGCCCCGCGCGGCGAGGCCAAGACCACCTTTGTGGATGTGTTTTTCCTGCTCTGGTGCGTGGTCACGGGGCGCAAGCGCTACATCCTGATCATCGCCGACGCTCTGGAACAGGCGGCCTCGTTCCTGGAGGCGGTCAAGGTGGAGCTGGAGAGCAACCCGCGCCTCATGGCCGATTTCGGCGCCCACTGCGGCGTGGGCCGCGTGTGGAACGTGGGCGCCATCATCACCGCGCAAAATGTCAAGATACAGGCGTTCGGCGCGGGCAAGCGCATGCGCGGCCTGCGGCACGGGCCGCACCGCCCGGACCTCGCCCTGCTGGACGACCTTGAAAATGACGAGAACGTCCGCTCCCCGGAGCAGCGCGACAAGCTGGAAAGCTGGCTTTTGCGCACGGTCCTCTCCCTCGGCCCGGCCGATGACAGCATGGACGTGGTCTATATCGGCACCATCCTGCACTATGACAGCGTGCTTGCCCGCACGCTGAAAAAGCCGCAATGGCGGGGCCGGATCTTCCGCGCCGTGGAACGCATGCCCGAACGCATGGATCTGTGGGACGCATGGGAGCGTATCTACAAGACGCCGCCGGACGGGCCGGAGGCCGCGCGGGCCTACTATGAGGAGCGACGCGCCGAGATGGAAAGGGGCGCGGTGGTCTCGTGGCCCACGTTCCGGCCGCTGTACACGCTCATGTGCAAGCGGGCGGAAGACCGCGCCGCCTTTGACAGCGAACAGCAGAACGATCCCCTGGTGGGCGACGCCGCCCCCTTTGCGGAGGTGCTTGTGTACTGGCACGAGCTGCCGTCCGGCCTGCTGCCGTTCGCCGCCTGTGATCCGTCCCTGGGCAAGGCCGGGGCCGGGCGTGACCCCTCGGCCCTGCTGGTGGGCGGCCTGCACCGCGAGACCCTGCGCCTCTTTGTGCTTGAGGCGTCTATCCGCAAGCGCCACCCCGACCGCATCATCCAGGACATGATCGCCTTGCAGCGCCGTTACGCCTGCCTCTCCTGGGCCGTGGAAACGGTGCAGTTTCAGGAGTTCTTCGCGGACGTGCTCGTCCGCGAGGCCGCGCGCCAGGGCATCCCCATGCCCGTCTGGCCGGTGAAGAACCATGCGGACAAAACGCTGCGCATCGAGAGCCTGCACCCCTATTTCGCCCAGGGCCGCATCCTGCTCGCGCCGGAACAGCATACCCTGCTCGACCAGTTGCGCCATTTTCCCCTGGCCGACCATGACGACGGCCCGGACGCGCTGGAAATGCTCTGGCGCGTGGCCACACAGGGCTATGTGAGCCTGGCGGACGCCTTTGTGCGCGTGCCCCGCCGTGCCGGCCTGTTTGGCGCGCTGCTTGGCATTGATGATACCCAGCCCGATGACGACGATACCGGCCCGGCCACGGGCAAAGGATGGATCTGATGCGCGCGCTTCGTCGCCCAACACGCCGGCCCCTCGCCGCGCCCCCGCGCGACCGGCAGCAGAGCCGGGATTCCGGCATGGAGACCGGGCTGCTCTACCTTGAGCAACTGCCCGACCTGACCCACGGCCTCACGCCCAACAGGCTGCGCCGTATCCTGCGCGACGCGGACGCCGGGGCCATCAGCGAGCAGCATGCCCTGTTTGCCGACATGGAAGAGCGCTGCGATCACCTGGCGGCGGAAATGGGCAAACGCAAGCGCGGGCTGCTGACGCTGGAGTGGGACATCCTGCCGGCCGTCAAGGATGACGCCAGGGCGCACGACGCCGCCAGGCAGGTGCGCGCCATGGTGGACGCGCTGCCCTCCGTGGACGACATCATCCTGGACATGGCCGATGCCATCGGCCACGGCTTTGCGGCGCTGGAAATAGCGTGGGACTACTCCGACGGCTGGCATGTCCCCAAGGCCCTGACCTTCCGGCCGCAAAGCTGGTTCGTCTGCCCGTGGCGCGACCGCAATGTCCTGCACCTGCGCGACGGCAGCGCCGAGGGCGCCGAACTCTGGCCCTGCGGCTGGATAGTGCACACGCACAAGTCCCGGTCCGGCTGGCTCCCCCGCGCGGGGCTGTTCCGCGTGCTGGCGTGGACCTACCTCATCCGGGCCTACGCCGCCTCAAGCGAGGTGCAATACGTCCAGATCCACGGGCTGCCCCTGCGGCTGGGCAAGTACCCGCCCGGAAGCACCGAGGCCGACAAGACGGCCCTGCTCAACGCCCTGCGCTGCCTTGGGCAGGACGCGGCGGGCATCATCCCCGTGGGCATGGAAGTCCTGTTCGAGAGTCCCAGCGCCGCCACGCGCGACATTCCCGGCGAGCTGGTGAGCCGCTGCGAGCAGGGCATGAGCAAGGCCATCCTGGGCGGCACCCTCACCAGCCAGGCGGACGGCAAGACAAGCACCAACGCCCTTGGCCGCGTCCACGAGGAGGTGCGCCGCGACATCCTGACCTCGGACGCGCGCCAGATAGCCGCCACGCTGACCGCGCAGCTCCTCCGGCCCCTGGCCCTGCTCAATCTGGGGCTGACCGACAGGCGGCTCCTGCCCTGGTGGCAGTTTGACACGCAGGACGCGGCGGACCTTGGGCTCTATGCGGATGCCCTGCCCAGGCTGGCGCCATACATGCGCATCAGCCGCCGCTATGTGCATGAGCGCCTCAAGCTGCCGGAGGCCGTTAATGATGACGACGTGTTCCGGGCCGTGCCGGACGGCGACGACGCCCCGGCCGCTGCGGGAGACGGGGACGGCGCCGGAGCGTCCCCTGGGCGGGAGGCCGCAACGACGCGCGCCGCCGCGCGGCCCGGCGGAGGCGAAGGCTCTTCCAAGCAGGACGCGGCGCAAAACGCGCTGGACCGCGCGGACGCGGACGCGGCTCTCACCGCCGCCGGGGAATCCCTCCTGGCTCCGCTCATGGCCGAGCTGGAAGCCGGGCTTGCGCCCGAAGAGTTGCAAGCGCGCCTGGGGGAACTCTATCCGCAGATGGACGATGCCCAACTTGCGGAGATACTTGCCCGCGCCATGTTCGTGGCCGAGGTGTGGGGCCGTATCCATGCCCGATAGCCCCGGTGCCCGTTCGGGCGTTGACCTTTCCGTGGTCATGGGCCTGCCTCCGCGCGAGGCCATCCACTATTTTGAGAGCAAGGGTCTCAAGATCTCGTTTCGGTGGCAGGATGTCTGGCGGGAGGCCCACGCCCGCAGCTTTACTGTCGCGGGTGTCACCCGCCAGGATCTGCTTGCCGACATCCGCCGGGCCACGGCGGACGCCATTGCCGAGGGACGGACCGCCGCAGAGTTCCGCGCGGCGCTTGAGGGTACCCTCAAGCGCAAGGGCTGGTGGGGCAAGGGCGAAATCGTCGACCCGGACACCGGCGAGATGCGCACGGGGCAGCGCGGCAGTCCCGCGCGCCTCAACCTCATTTACCGCCAGAACATGCAGGGCGCCTATAATGCCGGGCGCTACCGGCAGCAGCGGGAGTTCGCCCGCGCCGCGCCCTACTGGCGCTATGTGGCGGTCTTGGACGCGCGCACGCGGCCAAGCCACAAGGCCATGCACGGGCGCGTCTATCACTGTGACGACCCCATTTGGGGCACGCTTTACCCTCCCAATGGCTGGAATTGCCGCTGCCGTGTGGAGACGCTCTCCGAACGGGCGTTCCGTCGGGGCGGGCATACGCTTGAAAGCGGTCACGGGCGGGAGGTCGGGAAAACCGTGCCCATCCGCAATTCCCAGACGGGCCGGGTGGAAGAACGGACAATCAAAGGGTATAAGGTGGGGGACGGGAATGTCTTTTTCCCCGACGCGGGATTCGACTGCAATCCCGGCCAGGAATTTCTGCGGGATCTCAAGGCCGATATGCCGGAACCACCCCAACAGGATGCCACCAACTGGAAAGCCCTCGGACGTCCGCGCCTGCTTGATGTGCCGGCCGCAGACCGTCTGCCGGTGCCCCCGCTTCTCCCCAGAGCCAAAACCCGCGAGGAGGCGGAGGAAACCCTGGCGAACGCTCTTGGCTTTCGCGGCTCCCAGCGGTTGTTGACCGTCATGACGCCACTTGGCAAGCGTACCATCTGGCGGGACAAACTGGCGCATATGGTAGGCAAGGATACGGACGCCAGGGAACGCTATGCCAACTATGTGCTGCCCACGTTACGGCAGCCCTATGAAGTCTGGCTGAAACAGCATGAGGACGGCAGGCTGCGGGAGAACTACATCGGGCTTTTTCGTGCCGGGAAATATGCGTTTCTGGCGGTGATCCGCGTCAACAGGGATGGTTCGCTGCTCTGGAATATCATGCAGCGGGAACCCAAAAAAATGGATGGAAGGCGGGAAGGCTGGCTCGTCTACAAAAAAGAGAGCTGATGGAGGTTGGACCCCTTGAAAACGATATATCCGGTATCGCCAAGGGCTTTCAGCCGTGCATCGCCCCGGTAGGCCCACGGTTTCGCGCTCGCATCAGCTCTTCCCGTTGAAAGGATAGGCATGATCACCATCAAAGTCAATCTGGACGCCCGCGAACTGGAAGGAACCCTCGCCCGTGTGGTGGATGCCATGCGCGACACCACGCCGCTCATGCAGGAGCTGGCGCAGGTCATGTCCGAGGCGAGCGACCGCGCCTTTGCAACGGAGACCGACCCCGTTACCGGGGCCAGGTGGGTGAGGCTCAATCCCGACTACCAGGCGCAGCTCACGCTTCATGGTTTTACCGGCACCATGCTCCAGCGCCACGGCCTGCTGAAAAACAGCCTGCGTGTGGAGGCCGGACATCTGTATGCGCGCATAGGAAGCAACCTGCGCTATGCGGCCATCCACCAGTTCGGCGGGACGACCCGCCCGCATTGGATACACCCCAGAGACAAGAAGGCGCTGGCCTTTCGGCGGCATGGCAGACAGTACATACGCGGCAAGGTGTTCCACCCCGGCAGCGAGATCCCCCGGCGCCGTTTTTTGGGCGTGGGCGCGCAGGATAAACAGGACATGAAAGAGGTCATTCTGGACTACCTGCGAGAGGCATTCAAGACCAAACGCTGAAAATCGCCCCTGCGCCGCGTTTTGCCCCGCGCCCGGACACGCCCCCGCGCCGGAGCGTTTTGGCGAAATCTAACGCCCCTCTAACGGCCTTCCCGCGCGTCTCGTTCACGCCTTTCCCATCCGCCTTCCTTCCCCCGTCGGGCCCCGAAAAGACAGCGCTGGCCCCGTCCAGCCTTTTTTGCGCCTCCGGCCCTGCTACAAGCAGGGCATGGCAACGATGAACCTTCCCGCATACCCCTCGGCCCCGCATCCCTGCGGGGCACTGGCGGCGTACCTGACGCCGCTCCCGCCCCAGGGCGCCGGCGCGGACGGCGTCCCCCCCGCCGCTCCCGCCGGGCGCATCCAGCTCTTCCCGGCCGGCCACTTCACCGCGCGAGATGGCCGGCCGGGATGCCTCAAGGGCGTGAGCGCCACCAGTTTCCGGCTTGGCCCTGCGGACATGGTGGCGCTCATCGCCCGCTGGAAGGCCCGCGCCACGCCGCTGGTGGTGGATTACGAGCACCAGACGCACAACAGCGCCTACAACGGCCAGCCCGCGCCCGCCGCGGGCTGGATAACCGATCTTGAGGCCACCGGCGCGGGCCTCTATGCCGCCGTGGAATGGACGGCCAAAGCCCGCGAGCATATCCGCGCGGGCGAATACCGCTACATCTCGCCCACATTCTCCTTTGACCGCAAGACCGGGGCCGTGCTGGAGCTGCACAGCGCCGCCCTGACCAATAACCCGGCGCTCGACGGCATGGACGCCGCCCGCGCGAAAACCGCCACACATGAGGATACGATCATGGACAAGCTGCTCGCCGCCCTGCGCGTCTGCCTGGGCCTGCCGGACCTGAACGACCCGGAGTAGGCCGCCGAAGCCCTGGCAAAACATCTGCCGCAGGCCAACCTTGTGGCCCTGCTCAAGGAGCGGGATGACGCCCTGACCTCGGCGCAGGCCGAACTGGCGCAGGCCAGGGCCGCCGCGCCGGACCCGGCCCAGTATGTGAGCATGGGCACCTTCCAGGCCGTCCAGCGGGAGGCGGCCGCGCTGCGGGCGACAGTCGCCAGGCTGGAGGCGGAAAAGGCCGCCGCCGGCATGGCCGGGGAGATAGAGGCCGCCCTGAAGGACGGCCGCCTCGCCGCCGCTGCCGAGCCGTGGGCGCGGGACATGGCCCGGACCAACCCGGAGGCCCTGCGGGCGTTCCTTGCGGCCACGCCGCCCGTGGCCGCCCTGAACGGGACGCAAAGCGGCAACAGGCCCCCGGCGGACAACGACGCGGGAACGCTTGAGGCGGAAGAGGCGTTCGTGTGCGCCCAGCTCGGCATGACCGCCGAGGAATACATCAAGGCCAAGACCACGGAGGAGAAGTAAATGGCTATCGTCACCAATGCGCTCATCACCGCTCTGCGCCCCGGCTTCAGCGCCGCCTTCGAGCGCGGCAAGACCAGGGCGCCCAGCCAGTGGAAGCTGATCGCCAGCGAAATGAGCAGTTCCAACAAGTCCACCACCTACGGCTGGCTGGGGCAGTTCCCCAAGCTGGCCGAATGGGTGGGCCAGCGTTCGGTCAAGAGCATGGCCGAACATGGCTACAGCATCACCAACAAGCTCTACGAGGGCACGGTGGGCGTGGCCCGCACGGACATCGAGGATGACAATCTGGGCATCTACACGCCCCTGTTCGAGGAGATGGGCTACGCCACGGCCACGCACCCGGACGAACTGGTCTTTGGTCTGCTGGGCAAGGGCATCTCCACCCTCTGCTATGACGGGCAGAATTTCTTCGATACGGATCACCCGGTCTATCCCAATGTGGACGGCACGGGCACGGCGGTCACGGTGGGCAATCTCGTCGACGCGGCCACCAAGCTGGAGGAACAGACGCCCTGGTACCTGCTGGACGTGTCGCGCCCGCTCAAGCCGCTCATTTTCCAGGAGCGCACCAAGCCCGAAATGACCGCCCAGACGGACGCGCGCACGGACAACGTGTTCATGTCGGATCAATACCGCTACGGCGTGCGCTACCGCTGCAATACGGGCTTTGGCTTCTGGCAGCAGGCCGTCTGCGTGCGCGACGCCCTGAACCAGACCAATTTCCTGAAGGCGCGTACCCTGCTCCAGTCCTTCACGGCCGACGGCGGCCGCCCCCTGGGCCTGGGCCGTGGCGGCAAGGCCGGCACGCTGCTGGTGGTGCCCGCCAGCCTTGAGGCCGACGCCATCAAGCTGGTCGATCTCCAGCTCATCAACGGCGGCGAGTCCAACCCCTGTTACAACATGGCCACCATCGTCAACTGCGCGTGGCTGTAGAAAAAGGAGGCGCCATGCTCGTCCGTGTGAAGGCCAGAGCACCGCTGGCGCGGCGCTGCCGTTGCGGCTACTGCTTTACCGCCGAGGGGCAGGAGCTTGAGGTCAGCAAGCGGGAGCTGGCGGCCCTCAAGGCCGATCCCCTGCTCGTGGTGACGGAATGCGAAGCCCCGCAGCCTTCGGGCGCGCCCGGAGAACCCGACACCCAGGACGGCGCGCCCGAAGGTGACCCCAATGCCTGATAGCCTGCCGCCCGTGGCCGTCATCCCGCAGTCCCCGCCCTACGGCAGCGTGGCGACACTGCTGGAGCGGTTTGGCGAGGCCGAACTGCTCCAGCTTGCGCCGGGGCCGGAAGGGGAGGGCGCGGAGCCAGTACTGGACGAAGCGCTCCTGCTTTCGACCCTGCGCCGCGCCAGCCGCGAGGCGGACAGCTACCTCGCCACGCGCTACGCCGTGCCGCTCACGCCCGCCGTGGATGCCGCCGGGGCGCCTCTCTGGCCGGAGCCGTTGACGAGCTTTGTGGCCGACATGGCCCACTACCACCTGTGCGGCGGCAATGCCCGCGATGACGAGGGCATCACGCGCCGCTACCAGGAGGCGCTGGACTGGCTCAAGGCCGTCGCCAAAGGGCAGGCGGATCTCCCGCCCCCGCCGGACTCCGGCGCGGGCGATGCCGGCGGCGGCGAGGATGCCCTGGGCGGCGTGGCTTTTGTCCAGTGCGGCCGCCGCCGCAATGACTGGAGATAGCGCGAAGCGGAGCGCGGCAAGAGCCGCGCCTCTTGCAAGCGAGGGCGAGTCCCGCACAGGAGAGATGTGCGGGCGAGCCGGAGGAGTGTATATGTTCGGCCAGATCGCGGCGCTGGAAAGCGCCATCCTCAACGCCCTCAAGGACGGCAAACAGCCCTGGCTGCGCTTTGTGGGCAGCTACGGCGGCGAGCTGGCGGGCGACTGGGAGGCCGTGATCCGCGCCGTGCCCGCCTACTGGCTGGCCTTTTCCGGCATGACCGCCCCCAGGCCCCTCAACACGGCGCAGACGCGCCTTGAGGCCCGGCTCCAGTTCTCGCTGCTGGCCGCAAGCCGCAGCGTGGCCTCCGAGGCGGCCTCCCGCACGGGCGGCAGCCGGCAGCCCGGCACCTACCAGATGCTGGCCCATGCCGCGCGGCTCCTGTGCATGCGCGATTTTGGCCTGGACGGCGTGGACTTTCTGCGCCCCGGCCGCATCCGCACCCTGTTCTCGGCGCAGGTCCAGGGCAAGGCTCTCTCCGTGCTGGCGCAGGACTGGCAGGCGCGCATGGTCTGTGTCCTGCGCGAGCCGGGCCAGCGCCCCCTGGGGCCGGACGGCGCAGACCTCCCGGCGGGCTACCTGCCGCCCGGCGCCGCGCCGCTGCCGGACATGGCGGCCCTGGACCTGCGCTACTGGCTCAAGCCCCCGCAAGACCCGGAGCGCGACGACCCGTTGCTCGTGGATACCGTCCGCTTCGGCAGTCTCAACATTTTCCAGGAGTGACCCCATGACCAAGACCATGTTCGTCATCGCCGCCGAGGGCCTTTCCGTGCCCCGCCATGACGGCAGGGGCCGGATAACCGCCCACCGGGCCGTGGAAGTGCCGGACAACGCCTATTACCGCCGCCGCATGGCCGACGGCGATCTTATCCGGGCCGAGCCGGCCCGCAGCCCCCAGGACCCGCAGGAGTAAGCCATGGCCAGCGCCAATATCAGCTTCGACCAGATCCCGGCCAGCATCCGCAAGCCGGGCAAGTATTTCGAGTTCAACACCCGCCTTGCTGTGCGCACGCTGGCCACCAACGCCCAGCGCATGCTCATCATCGCCCAGAAGGCGGCGGAAAGCGACGCCCCGCTTGCGCCGGTGCAGGTCTATGACGACGTGACCGCCGGGCAGCTCTTCGGCGCGGGCTCCCAGTGCCGGCGCATGGTGCGCGCGGCCATCAGGGCATACCCGTATGTCGACCTCTCCGTGCTGCCCGTGCCCCCGGCAACGGCGGGCATCGCGGCCCAGGGGCGCCTCACGCTGTCCGGCGAGGCCACGGGCGCGGGCGTGCTCACCGTCACCATTGCGGATGCGCAGGTGAGCGTGGCGGCAGCCTACAAGGACAGCGCGGCAACGTGCCTCACGGCCCTGGCCGCCGCCATCAACGCCGAGCCGGAGCTGCCCGTGACGGCGGAAATGCGGGAGCCGGACGAGTCCGCTCCCGGCGCCGCCGTGGTCATGCTGACCGCCAAAGACAAGGGTACCCTGGGCAACTCCCTGGCCCTGTCGCTCAAAAGCACCATCCCCGGCATGACGGCCACGGCGGCGGGCATGAGCGGCGGCCAGCAGGACCCGGACATCGGCGACGCCCTGGCCGCCGTCTTCGGCGCGGACTACACGCTCTATTGCGTGCCCTGGGCCGCCGAGACCCAGCTTGCCGCCCTGCGCGACCACCTGAACGCCATCAGCGGCCCGCTGGAGCAGCGCCGCGCAACGGCATGGCTGGCCACCACCGGCACGCTGGCAAAAGCCACCACCCTCGCCGGGGCGCTCAACAGCGGCCGCATCAGCCTTGCCTGCCTGCCGGGCAGCCCCACGCCGCCGGAGTGCGTGAGCGCCGCCTACTGCGCCGTGGCCGCCAGCGAGGAGGACCCGGCCCGGCCGCTCAATACCCTGGCCCTCACCGGCGTGAGCGTGCCGCCGGACGTGGCGCGCCTGTCGCGCACCGAGCAGGAGGTGGCCCTGAAAAGCGGCGTCACCCCACTTGAGGTGGGGCCGGGCAACGTGGTGCAGATCGTCCGCGCCATCAGCACCTACACCCTCAACGCGGCGGGCGTGGCCGACGTGTCCCTGCTGGACATGACCACCATCCGCACCCTGGACTATGTGGCCAAGGCCGTGCGCGAGCGCATCGAGCTGCGCTTCCCGCGCGAAAAGCTCTCCACGCGCACGCCGCCCAAGGTGCGCAGCGAGATCCTGGACGTGCTGCGCCAGCTTGAGGCGCTGGAAATAGTGGAGGAAGTGGCGGCCAACGCCGACGGCGTCATCTGCGAACGCGACATGCAGGACGCCAACCGCCTCAACGCCCGCATCCCCTCGGATGTGGTCAACGGCCTGCACGTCTTCGCGGCCGTCATTGACTTGCTGCTGTAGCCCGGAGGAGGAAAAGCGCCTAAAGCCCCGCTCTGCGGGGCTCTCCCCTTGCCCTGTGATGGAGTTTGCGCCATAGTTGGCACTAGCTTCTATAAAATCACAGAAGTGGGGGGAATATATGCCGAGTGAAAATGTCAGTTGGCGTGAAGAACTTTCTATAAATATCAAGGGCGGCACAGCGGACGAGCATGAAATCCCTGTTGATGTCCTGATGGAATCACTTGCGGGGCTTCAGCAAGGGGACGAATGTCTCCGTAAAAATCAAAGGTGGCTTCATTGAAGGCTCTTTTGAATTTCAGGCCGTGCTTGACTTCTTTGCGCCCATGGCGCCAGTTCTCCCACAATTAGCCATCACGATAATCAACATGTTTGAATACAAGAAATTTACCGGATGGAAGCGTCCTGCGGAAACTCTCCCTCAGGGCGATGGGCAAACATCCATCGTTAAAAATAACAGTGGAGATACTCTTGTTGTTCAAAACAGTGTTATTTTGGTCGCTGATTCATCCCAAGCCGATTCAGGCATGAGCAAACTCCTCTCTTCATTACGAAATGGTGCGAAGAAGGTGGCGATTGGCGATGGCAACCCACAGACCCAGCCGGTCGTTGTAACCGAGGAAAATCAGGCCCAGATTTTTGCGGCGGAGGAGACGACCCCCAGCTTTACTGACAATCCCTGTGTAGTGGAAATCCTGACGGCGCAGATGGATGGGCGTCCTACGGGATGGCGGTTTTATGATGTTGAAGATGGAACTGAATTTTCGGCGGGCGTCGCGGACCATCAGTTTTTGAGTGACGTCAATGAAGGGCGTTATGCCATATTGCGCCATAAGCATGCCCACGCGGTAATCAGGACTGAAAAGCAGAAAATGAATTTCCGCAACCGGACAACAAGGACTATTTTGGCATTGACTCCAATGAGCGATACGGAAGAACGGTTGCAGTTTTCATAGTTTCTCAGCACAGGCAGAAAGCCCCGCCTCGCGGGGCTTTCTTTAAAATGCGCGAACGCCAGAGTTTGGCAAGTGATTTTTATTACGCAATGATTAAACTGAGCACTCCCAAAAAAAGGCTGATTACTCCCAAAGCAAGGCCGAAGCATCCAACTCTCAATCCTATATGCCCAAGACGAAGAGATAGTTGTGTTGCAACATCAGGGTGGGCATCAGAAAGCTCTTCCATAAATAAATATCTGCTTATGCTTCCTGTAGGTTCTATTATTCTTGCCATAATTTTCATAACGCCATCAAATTTATCTTTTCTTATTCCGAGTGTTGCTCTGTAATGCTCAGATAATAGCAGCACATTACCTTTAGTATTATTTACTTTAATAAGAATGTTATCAGGTATTGTTTTATCTATTTCTCTAATTTGGACATAGCAAATCTTAGTTTTATTATCATGAAGTTCTCTTTCAATTCCAAATACCTGCCCACTTTCTCTTTTTCTTCCATCTCGAACCCATACGCAGGATGAGGCTACATATTCTCGTGGACATCTATATATAGTGTATTCTTCAAATCTAATATTATTCTCCTTTATAATACTTCTTTTAATGTGTTGAAGTATCCTCTTTTCGATGCATCTAATACCAATCATCTCTCTTTCCTTCTGTGGAATTTGAAAAATACATTTTATATATAACTAAATATAACTTATTTGTATTTAGAGCTTTTTTAACTCTTCCGGGTGAAGAAAAGGACAATCGGCATAACCTCTGGAGACAGCCTCGGCTTGAAACAAATCCCCCAATGAACTTGGATGCCCAGTATACTTATCTGGACAAAAATTCAAGGATTTACAGGGGAGTAGGTAGCGTTCTGGCGCAACCTCAACTTCCGGCGTCGTCTTTTCATCTGGCCTTTGGATGCTTATCTGGATAACCATATTTGTATTCCTGCCACCTGGATAATAACTATAGATTCTTTGACAATGTGCACGCCAGTCATTGCAACTGAGGGCATCAAGATAGCATCGCATCCATGAAAGAGAATAAAGGCCATCGATTTTTTTGCCATTTACAAAATAATATACTGACTTCCATCCATATGTCATATCGCTTATGGCAAAGAGATACCTCATTGACGATGATGCTGGTTTGAAACAGGCAGCAGTATATCCGTTTTCTTCATAGAAGAAATCGGCCCTCTGGCAATACTGGCGAACCAGTGGCCATGATTTTGATTTTGGCTTTATGAAGAGCGCAATTACATGAAAATCTTGTGACAGAACAAGATTGACGCAGGGTTGGGGATAATTTTCTTCCATAAGTGGAGAGTAGCAATTCTTCACCTTGATGCCAACCACCCCGCAAATTTTTCTTGACCGTAAAGCTGTAAAACCGTATTGAGATTTTCAAGGAGACACCATGGCAGAAGATAAAAAGCTGACCATCCAAATCAAGGAGGAGGAGCACCGAAAGCTCAAAACCCTTGCTGCCTCACGCGGCCAAACCATCAAGGAGGTGATTTTAACGGCCTTGGACAAGGTGTTTCCGAACTGGCGTTCCGATAAATGAACAGCGCCGCCGAGAGGGCCTAATCTCTCGACAGCGCCTGACCCTGACACTACATCGGAGGTAGTGAAATGGCTGATACAACAGTATCTCAACTCACGCCTATTGTCAAAGAAAACAACGGTATCCGCTTCCATTCGCTAGGTTCGGCCCCGGCAGTCCTTTCCACAGAAGTCGCCCGGCATTTTCAAAAGCGCCATTCCCACATTCTTCGGGATATTGAGCGATTGCGTTCTATCCTCCCGAAATCATTTCGTGAGCCCAATTTTGGGCTGACGTTGAATGACGTTCCGGGGCCGAATGGTTCCATACGTCAGGAACGCGCCTACCTCCTCACGCGCGACGCCCTCTCGCTCCTCGTCATGGGCATGACCGGCAAGGCGGCCGTTATGTCAAGTGCCAACGGGAGCGCAAATTTTTCTTGACACCTAAAAAACTTTTTCGTTATTCCTCCCAAAAAGGAGGGGGGCTTGGTTCGGAACGAAAAGGTTTATGAAAAAACCATGAACCTGAAAGTATCGGACGAGGAACACCGCGCAATCAAACTTCTGGCGACAGAGGCCGGGATGACCATCAAGCAGTTTGTGCTTGCCGCTCTGGACAGGGCGCATCCCAACTGGCGGGAACGAGGAAAAACCAAATAAACAGCCCGGAATGGTGCGGCAACACCAGACCGGGCCTAACCGAAAACTCCCTGTAGAGGAGGGAATCATGGCTGATACAACAGTATCTCAACTCACGCCTATTGTCAAAGAAAACAACAGCATCCGCTTTCATTCGCTGGGTTCGGCACCGGCAGTCCTTTCCACAGAAGTCGCCCGGCATTTCCAAAAGCGCCATTCCCACATTCTCCGGGATATTGAGCGTTTGTGCTCTATCCTCCCGAAATCATTTCGTGAGCCCAATTTTGGGCTGACGTTGAATGACGTTCCGGGGCCGAATGGTTCCATACGTCAGGAACGCGCCTTCCTCCTCACCCGCGACGCCCTGTCCCTCCTGGTCATGGGCATGACCGGCAAGGCGGCCATCCTCTGGAAGCTGCGCTACATCGAGGCGTTCAACGCCCTGGAGGCCGCCGCGCTGGAAAATCGCGCCGAACTCGCGCGCGAGGCGGGGCTTTTTCATGCGCGAAACTCAGTTTGAAAATTTCGCTTGACATCTTTGGGTTACTTGTAACACAAAAAGCCCAAGGAGGTGCAATGGAAAACGATAAGGAGTCACGAGTCTCCTTCCGGGTGACAGAAGATGAGCACCATCGGCTAAAGGTGCTCGCGGCAAAGGAGCGGAAAACACTCAAGGCTCTCTTTTTTGAGGCGCTTGAAAAAATGTTTCCCGACTGGAAAAAAGATAAATAAACAGCCGTGCCAGGGTGCGGACACACCCAAGCACGGCCTAACCAAAAGCTCTGAAACGGAGGGCTTTATGGCTGTTAAAACAGTATCTCAAAACACGTCCATTGTCAAAGAAAACAACGGTATCCGCTTTCATTCGCTAGGCTCGACCCCGGCAGTCCTTTCCATAGAAGTCGCCCGGCATTTCCAGAAACGGCACACCAATATCCTCCGCGATATTGATCGCCTGCGCTCTATCCTGCCGAAATCATTTACTGCGCTCAATTTTGAGCCGAGTAATTATCAGGATAGCACGGGCCGCTCTGTCCGCGCTTACCTCCTCACGCGCGACGCCCTCTCGCTCCTCGTCATGGGCATGACCGGCAAGGCGGCCGTCATGTTGAGTGCCAACGGGAGCGCAAAAAATCCTTGACTCAAGTTGTAAGCATGTGCTTATCTAAGCCCCTAGGAGGTCAGCGTGGCAGCCCAACAAACGACCATCACTATTCGCGTAGACAAGGAGGAGCACAAAAGGGCCAAGGTCGTTGCGGCTCTTGAGGGGAAAACCCTCAAGCAGATTTTTCTGGAAGCCATCAATCGGCTGGCAGAAAAACAGAAACGCGGCTGACAAAGTAAAACGGCGCGCCTCAAGACTGGTACTCTTGAAACGC
>NZ_JBNPLS010000029.1:0-27356 GCF_050313595.1 Desulfovibrio sp. SGI.169
CTCTCTTTGCGTTCTCGTGTGGCCCGGTTTGCGCGGGCGCAGACTGAAGGCCAGCATATGACAAAGCCGGGCGCTTCCTCCGGAAAGGAAGCGCCCGGCTTTAATCTCGCCGCCAGCAGGGCTTACAAGAGACCCTGCTGACGCAGCACTTCAATCAGTTTTGTCTTGCCGCTTTCGCTCATGGGGCAGAGCGGCAGGCGCATTTCGCCTTCCATCTGACCCATGAGGGCCAGGGCTGTTTTGACGGGAATGGGGTTGCTTTCCGCAAACATGACCTGATGCAGGGGAAGCAGGGCATGGTGCAGGCGGGCCGCCTCGGCCAGATCGCCCCTGGCGAAGGCGTTCCACACAGCGGCCACGCGGCCCGGGGCCAGATTGGAGGTGACCGAAATCACGCCCTTGCCGCCCAGCGCCATGAGGGGCAGGGCGGTGAGGTCGTCGCCGGACAGCACGCTGAAGTCCGCCGGGCAGGATTCCAGCACAAGACTGCCCTGCACCATGTCGCCGGTGGCTTCCTTGATGCCCACGATATGGGAAAAGTCGCGGGCCAGTCGGCTGACCACGGGGGGCAGCATGTTGCAGCCCGTGCGCCCCGGCACGTTATAGGGCACCAGCGGCAGGTCAACGGCCTCGGCAATGGCCTTGAAGTGCTGATACAGGCCTTCCTGTGTGGGTTTGTTGTAGTAGGGGGTGATCAGCAGCGCGCCGTCGGCCCCGGCCTTTTTGGCGAAACGGGCCAGGCGAATGGCCTCGCTGGTATTGTTGGAGCCGGCCCCGGCCAGCACCGGAACCCGACCTTTGGTCTGGTCGATGCATATCTCGATGACCCGTTCGTGCTCCTCATGGGAGAGCGTTGCGGATTCGCCAGTGGTGCCGCAGGGCACGAGACCGTGAATGCCTTCGGTGATCTGGCGTTCGATAAAGGCGCGGTAGGCCTCTTCATCCACGGCATTGTTCTTGAACGGCGTGACAAGCGCCGTCAGCGCGCCGGAAAAAAGCATGTCTGACTCCTTATGGCTGCGCCCGGCGCGTTGCGAAAACATGCCGAAGCGCTGTAAGCGGGCGACCATGCGGCCCGAACAATATGGGCGGCGTCCTCTGGCATGGCGCGCCGGCGTTGAAGCGTCGCGCGTTTGCGGGCGCTACCGGTTGATAAATTCCTTGAGTTCCTTGCCGGCGCGGAAAAAGGGCAGACGTTTGGGAACCACTGAAACGCTTTCCCCGGTTTTGGGGTTGCGCCCGGCGTAGCCGCCGTACTCCTTGATCTTGAAGCTGCCGAACCCGCGAATTTCAATGCGATCCCCGGCGATCAGCGATTTTTTCATGGCGTCGATGAAGGTGTTCACAACCAGTGAAGCATCGTCAAAAGGAATGTTGGTCTCTTCGGCCAGCGCCTTGATCAGTTCGCTTTTATTCATCACGCCTCCGTTGACACGTTATACATTATTATCCCGTGAGGGAAGGGCGACAAAAACCTGGGGATCACAGTCTGAACCAGTGTCTCATTGCAAAAATTCTGCGCGGAATTCCACAAGGAATTTTTGCAGGATCGTTCGCGAGAAAACATGGTTTTTCGCGCACTCGCGGCGGCCACGCCGCCGCAAAACCCTTACGGATTTTGTAGTGTCTACCTTCGCAAGTGGACACCAGTCTATACTTTTTACGCCACAAGGTAAACAGCTCACCTGGGCAGGGCCTGCAAAACGCCGCGCGTGGAAAGCCAGTCGGCCATGCCCAGGCGCGCGCGCTGCAAGCGGGCGGCCAGCCCCTGAATATCCTGGGCCGCCGGGCTGCCCGGCGCGTAACGCAGCAGGGGCTGCTGGCGGCAGACGGCCTCGGGCAGTTTTTTGTCCGTGCGCACATGCCCCAGCAGCACGGGCTCCAGGTGCAGAAAGTGGCGGCAGGCCCCGTTCAGTTTTTCAAAAGCGGCTTGCGCTTCCCTGGCCGACGCGGCCTGGTTGACCATGACCATGAAGTCGCGCATGCCGAAACGACTGTTGAGCACCTTGATCAGGGCATAACTGTCTGTAAGCGAGGTGGGTTCGGGCGTGATGAGCACAATGCGCATGGCGGCCATGGCCGCAAAGGTCTGCACCGTTTCGGAAATGCCCGCGCCCAGATCCATGAAGATGAAATCATACCTGCCGAGCACCGGTTCCAGACGTTCCAGCAGCAGGTCGCGCAGGTCAGGGCTCAGGTCGTTCAGCTCTGGCACGCCGGAGGCCGCGGGCAACACGTCGAAGCCTTCGGATTCCACCGGGTACAGCACATCGCTCAGACGCGCCTCGCCCAGCAGGGCGTCCTGAAGATTGCCCTCCGGGGTGATGCCCAGCAGCACATCCAGATTGGCCAGCCCCATGTCGCAGTCCATGAGCAGGGTTTTGAAGCCCGCCTGGTAGAGCGCGCAGGCCAGATTGAGGGAGATGTTGGTCTTGCCGACCCCGCCCTTGCCGCTGAGCACGGCAATGCTCAAGGTGCTGTTCATGATTGTTCTCCGCCGAAAAAGAGAAAGCGTTTTTCACTGGAATGGACCAGAGTGGCCCGCTCGCCCAGAGGTGTGGGCGCTTCCTGATGGATATGACCCGCTTCTTGCTTCAGAGCCGCGTCCAGGGCCGCCTCGGCTCTGGACAGGAGGTCGGGAGCGCGCTCCGGCGTGCCCCGGCCCGTGCAGATGATGCCCAGGGCGCAGCCCGCCCCGGCCCCCGCCGAAATGCCGCCGGTGGGAATCAGCGGCCGGGCCTGTTCCGCAAAACCGGCCTGCAGGCGTTCGGCCAGATGGCGGGCCTTGAGCTGGCCTATGCCCGGCAGCAACGCCATATAGCGTCCGCGGCCCGGGTCGCCCATGCTGTCGCAGGCGTCCAGACTGTCGCGCAGGCTTTCGGCCAGCAGCCTTTCCAGGCGTTTTACCGTGCCTTCGCCCAGGGCCACGCACAGCCGCCGCCGTTCGGCAAGCGCCGTGCAGATCAGGCTGAGATCGCCGCCGTTGCGCTTCTGGCGCAGCAGCTCGCGCTCCAGCTGGGCCGTAAACAGTTCGGCGCTCAGCGTTCCGGCCAGGGCATCCGGCGTGGCTTGCGGCGGCTGTTGCTGCACGTCGGCCCGCAGATCCGCCACATGCGCTTCTGGAATAGCCTCCGGCATGGGCAGGGCGCACCACTGGCTCAGGGGAAAGGCGCGACAAAAATCCTGCCAGCGCTGCCGGGAAAGACCGCGCACCAGCCGGAGCACCAGCATGGCGCTGCCCGCCTGTTCGCCTGCGTCGTCACAGGCGGCATGCTCGCGCAGGGCCCGCAGCTCGCGGGCCAGGGCCTCAAATTCAGCGATTTTGCTCATGGCGGTACAAAAGGTAGTCGTGTTGGAACTGGTCAATCTGACCATCCAGAACCGCGTCCACATCGCCCGCTTCCGAGCCGGTGCGGTGATCCTTTACCAGGCGATAGGGCTGAAGGGTGTATGTGCGTATCTGGCTGCCGAAGGCAATGGCGTCCTTGCCCGCGTATTGGGCCTGGCGCTCGGCCTCGCGTTTTTGCAGTTCCAGATTGTAGAGGCGGGCGCGCAGGACGCGCAGCGCCGTCTCCTTGTTGTGGTGCTGCGATTTTTCGTTCTGGCACTGGGCCGAAATGCCCGTGGGCAGGTGCGTGACGCGCACGGCGGAACTGGTGGTGTTCACGCTTTGCCCGCCCGGTCCGCTGGAGCGGAAGATGTCGAAACGCAGATCGGATTCCTTGATGTCCAGCTGAATGTCGCCGCCCGCGTCGGGAATCACGTCCACCGAAGCGAAGGAGGTGTGCCGCCGGCCCGACGCGTCAAAGGGCGAGATGCGAATCAGGCGGTGAATGCCGCGCTCGCTTTTCAGAAAGCCGAAGGCGTGCGGCCCGGAGATGCGCAGGGTCACGCTTTTGATGCCCGCCTCATCGCCGGGCAGAAAGTCCATCTCTTCCACCGCGTATTTGCGGCGCGCGGCCCATCGGGTGTACATGCGCAGCAGCATTTCCGCCCAGTCCTGGGATTCGGTGCCGCCCGCGCCGGGATGGATTTCCAGAATGGCGTCCCGATGATCCTCCTCGGCCGAAAGCAGCATGACCAGCTCGGTTTCATCCAGCAGGGCGGCCAGTTCACGCTGCTGCTGCTCCAGAGACTCCAGAGCTTCCTGGTCTTCGCCTTCCTGCGCCAGAGCCAGCCATTCCTCCATATCGTCACGGCAGGTCTTGAGGCGGTTCAGACGGCCCAGCTCGTCTTCCAGGCGGCTTTTCTCCTGCAGAATGGGCGTCAGGGCCTCCGGCTTGTCCCATGCGCCCGGGCGGGAAATTTCCTCTTCTATGTCGCGCAGGCGTTGTTCGCTGGCCGCGACGTCAAAGACGCCCCCAGAGGTTGTCGAAACGCTGGGACAGGGGCTGACAGGCGGCGCGCAGATCACTGAGGTGCAACATGGTCAATTCTGTGGGGTTGAGGGTGAGGGATTCGGCCTGTTTTTTCCAGAAGGGGCGGAAGCGCCGGACGCGGCGCAAAACCGCGCGCCGCGCGATCCAGAAGCGAGCAGCGCGCAAAAAAGCAGAGCCGCCGAGGGCAGCAGCCAGGGCGCGAGGCGGTGGTAGGCGCTGGCCGCTGTGGTCAGGCCGGCCCTGGCCCAGAGGGTTCCGGTCTGAAACTGGTCGCCGCGCGCGGTCACGCGCCCGCGCGAATCCACCACAGCGGAGATGCCGGTATTGGTGCCGCGCAGAATCCAGCGGTTCTGCTCCAGAGCGCGCAGCGCGGTCAGGTAAAGATGCTGCCGCGCCGCCGGGCTGTTTCCAAACCAGCCGTCGTTGCTGATGTCCGCCAGAATGTTGGCCCCGTCCGCCGTACGGGCCTGGGCAAGCCAGGGGAATATGCCTTCATAGCAAATGAGCATGCCCAGGGCAAGGTTGCCGTGGCGCAGCGGCGCGGTGGCCGCGCCCTTCTCATAGACGCCCACGCCCTGAAGCAGGGCCTGGAGAAAGCCCCAGTTCAGCCACTCCGGCAGGTATTCGCCAAAAGGAACCAGATGTTCCTTGTCGTAATGGCCCACGGTTTCGCCGTCGGGGCCCAGCAGAAAAGCCCGGTTGAAAATGAGCGGTTCGGCCTGCCCCGGTCGCCGCTCCACGCCCGGCGCGCCGAAAAGCAGGGGGCTGCGCGCCGTCAGCGCCATGTCGCGCACCAGTTTGGCCAGGCTCGGTCTGGTTTCAAAAAAGAAGGGCAGGGCGGTTTCAGGCCAGACGATAAGCGCCCCGGCGTCCTGACGCGCGGCCGCATCCGCGGCGGGCCGGGCGGCCAGGCCCGCGCGGGTCAGGTTCAGATACAGATCCACCGTCTGACGCTGGAAGGCGGGCAGCCATTTCTGATTCTGATCCACATTGCCTTCCACAAAAAGCACGGCCATGCTGTCCGCCCCGGCGGGCGACGCCTCAAAGGGATGGGCGTGCAGCCGCCATGCGCCGTAGCCCAGCAAGAGCGCGGCCAACCCCAGACCGGCGGCCAGGCGGCGCGGAAAAAAACGCCGCGTTGCCGGCGGGCCGGAGGGCGATGCCAGGGGCAGGCTGAACAGGCAGAGCAGGGCGGCCAGCAGCCAGCAGCCGCCCAGCGCGTATGCGCCCAGCGTGTCGGCGGCCTGAACCAGCGGGGGCCAGACGGCCAGCGCCCCGGCCAGCGGCAGCCAGGGAAAGCCCAGAGCCAGCGCGTAGCAGGCTTCCAGCAGATACCAGAGCAGAGCCAGCAGCAGGGCCAGAGGCAGGGGGGGGCGGGCGCGCAGCACATGCGCGGCCAGTGAGAACAGGCCGCCCGCGCTGGCCAGACAGGCGGCGATGAACAGGGCGCAGGGCACGGCCAGAAGCCAGGGCAGGCCGCCCACATTGTGCACGGGCAGGGCCAGCCAGTAGAGGGCCGCCGCGCCCCCGGCCAGGCTGACCAGCCAGCCCCGGCGCAGGGCCGCCATGCGGTCGGGCGCGCGCAGACCCAGCATGACCAGGGCCACAGGCCAGAGCAGGGCCAGGGGCGGCAGGCTCAGCAGGTCATTGGGAAAACCCAGCCAGAGGGCCAGGGCCCCGGCCAGGCCCCACGGCAGCCCCCGCGCCGACGGCAGGGGGCGGGTGCGCGTCATGTTCATGTTCAGGCATTGTCCCCGTCGGCGTCCGCGCCCCGCGCGGCCCTGCCGGCTGGTTCCATGCGCAGCAGGCGAATCAGCTTCTTGTTGGCGTCCTGCACCGTGAAGGTCCAGCCATGCAGGGTGAAAACCTCGCCTGGGCCGGGCACATGCCCGGCTTCCATGCTCAGATAGCCGCCGATGGTGTCCACCTCGTCGGAAACCAGATCCACACCCAGTTCCTCCAGGTCTTCCAGCAGGGCGCGGCCCGTAAGTTCGTATACATTGTCGCCCAGGGGGCGGATGTCCTCCTGCCGGGGGGTGTCGTGCTCGTCCTCAATGTCGCCCACGATTTCCTCCAGCACGTCCTCAATGGTGATCAGGCCGGAGGTGCCGCCGTATTCGTCCAGCGCGATGGCGATATGCTGCTTGCTGGCGCGAAATTCCTGCAAAAGCGTGCGGATGGATTTGGTCTCCGGCACGAAAAAGGGCTCGCGCATGACCGTCGCCACCGGGGAATGTTCCCCGGCCGGGTCAATAAGGCAGCGCAGCAGATCCTTGGCGTGCAGGATGCCCACCATATTGTCGCGGGTGTCTTTGTACACGGGAATGCGCGAGTGCCCGGAGTCCACAATGACGCGGGCCACATCGGGCAGGGGCATGTCGTCCGGCACGCAGTCGATATCGGTGCGGGGAATCATGGTGTCCTGCACCTGAAGATCATTAAAGCGCAGAATGCCCAGCAGCATGGACTCCTCGTCCGGCTCCACCTCGCCTTCGGCTCTGGCTTCAAGAATGGCTTTTTCCAGGGATTCTTCGTCGTCGTGCCCAAAAAATCTGCTCAGGCGCGACCAGATGGTACTATGACCGTCGGAGCCTCCGTCCAAAATAACCTCCTTGTTCGGGCGCGGTTCTGCGGGTTCGGGTTTCGCGGGTTCGGGGACGCCGCGACCGTGCAACACGTCGTTTTGAAAGAAAAGATGTTTTCAGAGCCGCTTGCTCTGTTCCAGACCCATGCGCATGACCCACTGGGCGATGTGCGTCACGCCCGCGGACGGAGAGCAGCGAAACCAGTGGAGTCTGCTCTTGCCCTTTTCAAGCATTGCCCAGTAGGTGAACTCCAGCCCCAGAATCAGCACGGGCCGGTCCGCGGGCTCTCGCGTGTTGAGGAGCCTACAGACGCACCAGTACGCGCCGGGCTGTTCGTTCTTGGGGTCCATGAGGTATGCGATGGCGCAGAGCAACTGCGAACCCTTGATCAGATCAACAGGCCACTTTTTGGCATATTCCTTTTGAAAGCTCAGGGCCATGCCCGTGCTGGAGATGTCTTCCACCTGCACGGGGGCGTTCTCCATGCCAAGCCTGTAGCTTATGAGCGGCGGGCCGGCCTCAGCCATGCTGCGGGGGAAGGGCTTGCTGGGATCAATGGGCCAGGTGTTGATGCCCAGCACCGCGTCATGATGGGGTTTGACGCGGATGAACTTGCGTTTCTGCCCCACTTCAAGATCCACAGGCGCGGCAAGGGACAGGCGGGATTTTTTGTGTTCGGATTCCACTGCCTGAACGCTGGTGTGAAACTGGTAATAAATGGGGCCTTCCGGTCGCGGGTCGCGAAAATGCGCAACCACGGGAGCCCCCACCCATTCGCTGGGGACATAGTCCAGCACTTCCATGATCAGGCTTGCGCCCTTCTGCTCAAGCAGGGTGGCTGAAAGACCATTTTTGCCGTTTCCTTCGACGGATTTTTTCAGATCGAAAATTTCGTTCTGCTCCTGAACCGACTGGAGCAGCTGACGTATCACGTTGCGGCGGTGTCTCTGCGATTGTATTCTTTGCACCAGAGCGCGCAGCCAAACGATCACGAAAGAGAGCGCCACAACAATGCCGCCGGAGATCAGAATATATTCTTTCGTACTCATTATGGAAGCCCCGGACTGAATGTCAGTATGCCTCACGCTTGCGCCGCCGCCATTTGCGGCAAACCCCAAGGGAATGGCGCGGATGGTCTGTTTCAAAGAATACCATAAGCAAAGACAGCTTCAGGACTGTTGCCGCCGTTCCGGGCGCAAGAGCCCCAGTTTGTGCAGGTGTATTTCCAGGCAGGCCACCGCCGCCGGCGTCACGCCGGAAATACGGCCGGCCTGCCCCAGACTCAGGGGGCGCACCCGGCTGAGTTTTTCTTCCACTTCATGCGAGAGTCCCGCCACTTTGGCATAATCCAAATCCGAGGGCAAGGGCGTCGATTCCAGTTTTGCCGTGCGCGCGATGAGCGCGCGCTGGCGTTCCAGGTAGCCGGCGTACCTGATGTCCGTCTGTACGCCCTCGCACACGGCCCGGCCGCAACGGGCCATCTCGGCGGCCAGTTCCGCGCCCGGCGAGGGGGAAAGCCCCGGCGCGTCCGCCAGCGCGGCGGCCAGGCGCTCCATATCCATGTCCGGGCGGCGCAAGGCTTCCGCCAGGCTGCGGCCCGAGGGCAGAGAGGCCGCGCAACCCTCTTCGCGCATCTGGGGGGGAATGCGCGTTTCCTCAAGCCGCTGTCTGAGACGTGCCGCATTGTCCCGTTTTATGCAAAACGCGCGCCAGTGCGCGTCGTCTACCAGGCCCAGGCTCCGGCCCAGCGGGGTCAGGCGGGCGTCGGCATTGTCTTCGCGCAGAAGCAGGCGGTGTTCTGCGCGGGAAGTGAACATGCGGTAGGGCTCTTGCGTGCCCAGCGTCACCAGATCGTCCGCCAGCACAGCCATATAGGCTTCGTCCCGTCCCGGCGCGAAAGGCGGCAGATTCTTTTCGGCGCAGGCAATGTTCAGGGCGGCCCAGAGGCCCTGCGCCGCCGCTTCCTCATAGCCGGATGTGCCGTTGATCTGCCCGGCCAGCCAGAGGCCCGGCACAGCCTTGCTCTCAAATGTGGGGCGAAGCTGCACGGGGTCCGCATAATCATATTCGATGGCATAGCCCGGCCGAACCATGACCACCCCTTCCAGGCCGGGGATGCTGCGCAGCATGGCCATCTGCGCGTCCAGAGGCAGGCTGGTGGAAATGCCGTTGGCATATACCTCGGCGCTGTCCAGACCTTCCGGCTCCAGAAAAATCTGATGCCGCTCGCGCTGGGGAAAACGGGCCACCTTGTCTTCAATGGACGGGCAGTAGCGCGCGCCCACGCCCTGAATCACGCCGGCGAACAGGGGCGAACGGTCAAAGGCCCCCCGAATGATCTCATGCGTGCGGGCCGTGGTCCAGGTGATGTGGCAGGAAATCTGCGGCAGCGCCGGGCCGGGCCCGTGAAAGCTGAAGGCGGGCGCGGGCGTGTCCCCCGGCTGTTCCTCCAGGCGGGAAAAATCAATGGATGAACGCAGCAGGCGCGGTGTGGTGCCGGTTTTCAGACGGCCCAGTTTCAGGCCCAGAGCGCGCAGGCTGTCGGAAAGGCCCAGAGCTGGCGCGTCGCCCAGACGACCGCCGGGCAGGCTGGTCAGACCCATGTGAATGCGCCCGTCCAGAAAAGTGCCGGTGGTCAGCAGCACATGCCGGGCCGCAAACTCCAGCCCCTGACTCGTGCGCACGCCCGCAACGCGGCCCGCCGCCGTGGCGATGTCCGTAACCGTGTCTTGCCAGAGACGCAGGCCGGGCGTGGCGTAAAGCGTTTTTTTGAGGGCGCGCTGATATGCCTCGCGGTCGATCTGGGCGCGCGTGGCGCGCACGGCCGGGCCCTTGCTCATGTTCAGCGTGCGAAACTGGATGCCGGCCGCGTCGGCCCAGAGCCCCATCATGCCGCCGAGGGCGTCGATTTCGCGCACCATATGCCCCTTGGCCAGACCGCCGATGGCCGGATTGCACGAGAGATAGCCCAGCCGGTCCAGGTTGCCGCTGATCAGCAGCACGCTGAAGCCCAGTTTGGCCAGGGCCACGGCGGCTTCGGAACCGGCATGCCCCCCGCCGGCTATGATGCAGTCAAAAACGGCGTCAGGCACGGGCGTTCCGTTGCATGAGAATATGGGCGAATACCTGGGCGTCCTTGCGGGCGGCGCTGATGGAGGCGCGCTCGTCAGGCTGGTGGCAGGTGTTCTGAATGCAGGCCCAGACGGCGGCGGGCAGGCCCTTGCGGCGCAACAGCGCGGCCACCGTGGCGCCGCCGATGCCCACAGGCCGGGCCCGCACGCCGTAAACCCTTTCCACGGCCTGTTCCAGAGCCCGCACCACGGGGCCGCCCGCCGGAGCGGATGAAGCGGGCTGGGCGTGCGCCGCCTCCACCGTGATTTCCACGCCGTGACGCGCGGCCACAACGCTGGCCAGCCGGCGGGCCTCGGCCAGCACGGCCTCCTGCGGCACATTCGGCAAAAGGCGGCAATCCAGATAAAAAACGTCGCTGCCGGGCAGGATGTTCACGCTGGGCACATTGGCCTCGTGCCTGCTGGGAACAAAGGTGGAGCAGGGCGGCCTGAACAGCGCGTCCTCCTGGGGAAAGGCGTCGTACAGGCCCTGCCGGCAGGTCAGAACCATGTCCGCGCCGGCCACAAAGGCGTTGCGGCCCTTGTGCGGCGTGGAGGCGTGGCACTGGACGCCGATGGTGCGCACCTTGAGCCAGAGTTGGGCTTTTTCCGCCACTTCAATGAGGTCGCCGCGCGGCGAACCCGCGTCAGGCACGATGTAAAGATCATCGGGCCTGAACAGTTGCGGGGCGTGTTCCAGCACATGGGCCAGGCCGTAATCGCTGCCGGATTCCTCGTCTGCCATGAAAACCAGGCCCAGGCTCAGCGCGGGCGTCACGTTCTGCCGCTGCAGTTCCTCGGCCAGCAGCAGCATGCTGACAATGGCCTGCTGATTGTCCTCCACGCCGCGACCGTAAAGCCAGTCGCCCTCGCGCCGCACCCGCCAGGGGTCGGAAGTCCAGGCGGCGGGGTCGCCCGGCGGCACCACGTCGGTATGGCCAAAAAGCCAGAGCGCGCGGGAGGTCTGGCCGGGCAGGCGCGCCACCAGATTGGGGCGCAGCCCGTCCGGCACGCGTTCGTCCGGCGCGTCCAGCCGTTGCAGGTCGCTCACGCCGCAGGCCCTCAGCCAGCGCGTAATCAGCCGAACCTTGCCCAGCTCGCCCTGGCCGCCGTTGTCCGGCCCCAGAGCCTTGCAGGCCGTGAGCGCGCTTTGCAGCTCCACAACCCGCTCGTCCCGTTGGGCCAGCCCGGCCAGCAGAGCGTCCAGTATTTGATGCTCCATACTTCTTCTGTCCCATAACAGAAAAAGAGGCCGCTTGCGCGGCCTCGGCAATGCTGGCGCAACCCGCCGCGCGGCCTGGCGTGATAAACCGGGCCGCCTGGCGGAAAGACCGGAAATCAGCCGCTCAGGACAGGGCAAGGCCGCATGCGCTTCTGATTTTCGGGGCTGCCGCTTGCGCCGGCAGCCTCAGAAATGATCCACCCGGACGGGATGCGAAAAATCTGGCGACGTCAATGAAACCCGGCTTTTCATGACAGGTGCGCCCTTCAGAGCGCCCGGCGGGAAGCGACAGCGACGCCGCCGCCGGCAAAACCGCCAGCGCCTAGCGACCCTTGGCGGCGCGCTTGGAGGCCTTCAGCGGGTTCACCTTGGCCGCGGCGGCCGTCTGGGCCTTGACATGGGTGGCGAAGTTGCAGCGACCACCGGCCCATTTGCTGGCGGGGCTGGGATAGCTGGAGCAGAACTGCTCGCCCTCGAAGTCGCGCACGCGGTCACAGCCGGCGCACTGCTCCACCACAGGGGAAAGGACAAAACCTTTAACCACCACGCCTTCAGCGGTTTTGGTGGCATTTTCCAGAGAAGCCATAGCACAACCTCCATGCGCCGGAGCGCCCGAATTTTTTATTGTGTTCCGCCGCCGCTTTCAAGAGGCCGCCGAACCGAGAGGGGATTAGTATAAGTAGATGCGGGGCCCTGTCAAGCGCAAGAGCCGCCAGACTTGCGGGCGGCCGGCTAGGGGGGGGGAAAGCGCCGGGCGGCGGAGATTACGGCGCGAGACCGGAGGCGCGCAGCGCAAAGGCGCGCAGGTCGCTCACCTCCCGGCAGAGGGCATCATAATCGAAACGGCTGAAGCGCCCGTCCTGATACAGAATTTCCCCCCCCACCATGGTCATGCGCGTTTCCAGGCCGGTGGCCGCGTAGACCGCCTGCGAGACGGCATTGTACAGCGGTTGAAGATTGGGCGAGGAAAGGTCCAGCGCCACGCAGTCCGCGACCTTGCCCGGTTCCAGAGAGCCCAGGCGGTCGTCGTGCAGGGCCGCGGCTCCGCCCAGGGTGGCCATGTCCAGTACCCGCGCCGCGGGCAGCAGGGTGGGATCATGCCCGGCCACCTTGTGCAGCAGGGCGGCCCGGCCCATCTCCGTGAACATGTTTAATTGGTTGTTGCTGGCCGGGCCGTCGGTGCCCAGCCCCACGGCCAGGCCCCGTTCCAGCATGGAGGGCAGCGGGGCCACGCCCGACGCCAGCTTCATGTTGGAAGAGGGATTGTGCGCGACCGCAGCCCTGTGCCGGGCCAGAACATCCAGTTCCTCCTCGTTCACATCCACCGCATGGGCCAGGGTGCAGGGCAGATCCAGCAAGCCCAGATTGCGGCAGAGCTCCACGGGCCGCTTGCCGTGAGTCTTGAGACAGAGTCGCGTTTCCTCGCGGGTTTCCGAGAGGTGGATATGCAGGGGCAGGCCCAGCTCTTCCGCCAGATTGCGGCAGGCCGCAAGAATTTCGGGCGTGGTGGTGTAGACGCTGTGCGGGTTGACGGCCGCGCGCAGCCGCTCCTCGCCGGAGCAGCGTTCCGCCAGGGCGCGGGTGGCCGCCAGGGCCGCCTCGGGGCCGGCGCAGGCCGCCGAGGGAAAGGAAAAGACCGCCTCGCCGCCCACACAGCGCAGACCGGCCTCGCGCGCGGCGTCGAACACGGCCTCTTCAAAAATATACATGTCCATGCAGGCCGTGACGCCGGTGCGCAGCATCTCCGCATAGCCCAGCAGACTGCCCAGGCGGACGATCTCGGGGGTGAGCCTGGCCTCCACCGGGAAAATGCGCTGGCGCAGCCAGTCCATAAGCGGCATGTCGTCGGCCAGGCCACGCAGAAAGGTCATGGCCGCGTGGGTGTGGGCATTGACGAGGCCGGGCAGAACAAGCATGCTGCGGAGGTCAAGCTCCTGTCCGGCCTGCCATGCGGCGGACAGGGCTTCGCGCGTTCCCACTGCGGCCACCATGCCCTGGCGGATGGCCAGAGAGCCGTTTTCGATGACGCGGCGCTGCGCGTCCTGCGTGACGAGGATGCCCGCGTGGAGAAGCGTGTGGCAATGCTGCATGGATACCCCCGATGGCTTGTGCGGTCGGCAACGAATCAGGCGAATCAGAGCGAATTGCCCTTGAAAAGGGCATGAGCTTCCGGCGGTCGCGAGAGCGGACGCCCGCGTTCAATGAGCCTGAAAAACCGCGTTTTTGAGGCGTTTGTCCCGCTCTGCGGGAAAATGCGACGCCGCTTTTGAATTTGCAAATTTTACAAGCGACATGCTCTCAGGAAACGCCTTTTAGGTAACGCCTGCGGGCCGGAGAGGCAACAGCCGGGAGAGGAGGCTTCATGCAGTGCCTGCTTCTGCACGGGCTTGGCGGCAGCCCGTTTGAAATGCGGCCCTTGGCCGAGGCCCTGACGGCGGCGGGCTTTGCGGCCCATGCCCCGGCCCTGCCCGGTCACGGCGGCACGGAAGAAGCCTACCTGGCTTCCTCCTTTGCCCGCTGGCGGGACTTTGCGCGGGCGGAATACGCCCGTCTGCGCGAAACTGGCCCCGTTTTGCTGGCGGGCTACTCGCTGGGCGGCATTCTGGCGCTGGATGCGGCCCAGGCGGCGGCACGCGGCGAGCTGCCGCCCCCGGCCGGCCTGCTGACCCTGGCCACGCCGCTGTTTTTTCATAAATATTTTCCCTTTTTCACTGCGGGCTGGCGCTTTTTTCTGCTGCCCCTGCATGCCTGGCTGCGGCCCGCGCTGCGCGTGCCGTCGCGCGATCCGGCCTCGCGCGCCGCGGCACCCTGGCAGGGCCATGAAAACATCTGCTGCCTGCGCCATTTCGCGGAGGTGGAACGCGCTTTGCCCGCCATCCGCCGCGACCTGCCGCTGATCCGTGTGCCGCTCTGCATTGTGCAGCTGCGCAGCGACACGAGCTGCCGCCCGTACAACGCCTTTTATCTGGCGCGGCGCTGCTCCGCGCCGGTGACGCATCTGCACCTGTTGCGCGTGCGCAGCCCGCACGGCGGGCACTTGCCCACAACGCACGCGGAAAGCCGGGAAAAGGTCGCCGCGCTGGCCGTATCCTTCGCGCAAGAGGTTCACGAAGCCACAAAGGCTTGCAAATTCACGCCGTAAGGGCTATAGCAACGAGCTGTTATCTTGCCAACCCGGTTCCGGGGCGGCGGCCGTCCGCGCGGGCGCGCCGCGCGCCAGAGCCTCATCCCCACCTGAATGGAGGTGCGCTTTGTTTGAATCCGTAGCATTTGCCATGGGCACGCCCCAAGCCGGCGGAGCTCCCGCCAGCGGCACGGACATGCTGATGCAGTTCATGCCGCTGATCCTGATGTTCGTTATTTTCTGGTTCCTGCTGATCCGCCCCCAGCAGAAGCGGGCCAAGGCCCACAAGCAGATGCTGAGTGAGCTGAAGCGGGGCGACCATGTGGTGTCCTCCAGCGGGCTTATTGGCCGCATTCTTGAGATCGACGACGAGCAGGTGCTGCTGGAAACCGGCGAAGCCAAAGTGCGCATTTCCCGCGCGGCCATCGGCGGGCTGCTGGCCGCCAAGGGCGGCAAGGAAACCAAGGCCGAAGAAAAGAAGTAAGCCTCCCGTCGGGGCGCTCGGAGGCGCGATATGCTCTGTCGCTCTCCGGCGTCCGCATCCGAAGCCGGGAAAAAACGCTTTTTTCCGCGGGCTGGGATGAGGCTGATCTTGAAGGCCAAGCCGGTTCGGGCAATCCGGCCCGACTGTCTGTTGGCCGCGCAAGCCTCCGCTGAGGACGGCGCGGCCTTTTCGGTCGCCGGGCGGCCTGCCGGGGCGGATATTCCGCCCGCGCGCAACGCGGGCAAGTCTTTTTTGCGGAAGGTGTACGATGGGTCTGCGCTGGCGCTTGTCCATTGCAATAGTGGTGTTTCTGGCATGCCTTGTTTACGCGCTGCCCAGCGTGCCCGGCATCGGGCAGGCGCTGGAGCGCGTTTTGCCGTCCAACAGGATCAATCTCGGGCTTGACCTCAAGGGCGGCATCCACCTGACGCTGGGCGTCGATGTGGCCAAGGCCGTGAGCAATTCCCTGGCCTTGGCCGGGCAGGATCTGCGCCGTATGGCCCAGGATGAAAAAATTGTGGTGCTGCGGCCCCGCGTGGTGGGCGGCACAGCGCTGGAGTTTATCCTGCCGCGCGCCGAAAATGAGGACAAGCTGAAGGAGATCCTCAGCCGGCACTTCCCGCAGTTGTCCGTGGGCGAAGCGCGCAAGGGCGAATCCGGCCAGTTGCGCTATGTGGCCCATTTTACTGCGGCGGAAGTGAAGCGCCTGGAAGACATGGCGCTGGATCAGGCCCTGCGCACCATCCGCAACCGTATCGACCAGTTCGGCGTGGCTGAACCGGACATCCGCAAACAGGCCGGAAACCGCATTCAGGTGCAGCTGCCCGGCATTTCCGACCCGCGCCGCGCCGTGCAGATCATCGGCCAGACGGCCCACCTGGAGTTTCATCTGGTGCGAGACGATGTTGACCCCGGCAAGGCCGTGATGCCCGCGGGCGTGGTTTCCCTGCCCCTGCTGGAGAACGCGCCGGGCGGTCAGAAGCGGGAAGGCCAGATCGCCGTGGAAAAGGACGCCATGCTCACCGGCGAGGATGTGTCCGACGCCCGGCCCGCCTTTGACCAGATGAACAAGGCCTACGTCACCCTGAACTTCAATGCCCGCGGCGCGCGCATTTTTGAGCGGGTCACCACTGAAAACGTGGGCCGCCGCATGGCCATCGTGCTGGATGGCAAGGTTTACTCCGCGCCGGTAATCCGCGAGCGCATCGGCGGCGGCCGGGCCAGCATTTCCGGCAACTTCACCACCGCCGAGGCCCAGGATTTGGCCATCGTGCTGCGCGCCGGCTCGCTGCCCGCGCCGGTTTCAGTGCTGGAAGAACGCAGCGTGGGCCCCTCGCTGGGGCAGGAATCCATCGACAGCGGCATACGCGCCGCTCTGGTGGGCGCTGCCGCCGTGGTGCTGTTCATGGCCATTTACTACGGCCTCAGCGGCCTCATCGCCGACGGCATGCTCTGCTTCACCATGCTGATGGTTATGGCGGGCATGGCGGCTTTCGGGGCCACCCTGACCCTGCCTGGCATCGCGGGCATTGTGCTGACCATCGGTATGGCCGTGGACGCCAACGTGCTGATTTACGAGCGCATACGCGAAGAGCTGCGCCTGGGGCTGTCGCCGCTGGCGGCGGTCAGGGCGGGCTTTGACCGCGCCGCCATTTCCATCACCGACTCGAACCTGACCACCATCATCGCCACGGTGATTCTGTACCAGTTCGGCACGGGCCCCATCCGGGGCTTTGCGGTGACGCTCTCCCTGGGGATCATCGCCTCCATGTTCACTGCCATTTTCGTGTCGCGGGCCATTTTTGAAGAATGGGCGCGCCACTGCGGCCCCAAGGGCATCAGCATATAGCGGGGGAGATCATCATGGGCTTTGCATTCATCAAGCATGACACCAATATAGATTTCATCGGCTGGCGGCGCTGGGCCTACGGCATTTCCATCGCCCTGCTGCTGGTCGGTCTGGCTTCGGCGCTGTGGGGCAACGGCATCAGGATGGGCATCGACTTTGCGGGCGGCGTCATCGTCCAGGTGCAGTTTGACAAGCCCGTCAATGACGAGGCGCTCAAGAAAAGTCTGGATATTCCGGCTTTGCCCGGCATAACCACCCAGCGCTTCGGCGAGGGCGGGCGGGACTACCTGCTGCGTTTTTCCAGCGCTGAAAACGCGGACGCCTCGGCCCTGCGCACCAATGTGATCAACGCCCTGGCCTCGGCCTTTCCGGATAACGCGGCCGAGATTCAGCGTCTGGAGGTGGTGGGCCCCAAGGTGGGCGACGACCTGACCAACAAGGCTTTGAGCGCTCTGTATTACGCTGTTCTGCTCATCGCCGTATATATTTCCGGCCGTTTTGAACAGCGCTGGATGGCCGGCGCCGTTATGGCCGCGGCCCTCTGGGGCGGCATGTATGTGCTGGGCTTCACCGGCCTGAGCATGGGCTGGCTGGTGATGACGGCTCTGGCCATCACCCTGGTGGTCTGCTTTTTCCTCAAGCTCAACTTTGCGCTGGGCGCGGTGGTGGGGCTGCTGCATGACGTGCTCATCACGGTGGGCCTGCTTTCCGTCATGAATGTGGAAATTGACCTCAACGTCATGGCGGCCCTGTTGACGCTGGTGGGCTATTCCCTCAACGACACCATCATCGTGTATGACCGCCTGCGCGAAAATCTGCGCGCAGCGCCTCAGATGGAGCTGGACGCGCTTATTAACCGAAGCGTCAACCAGACTCTCTCGCGCACGATTCTGACCAGCGGCACCACCTTTGCGGCCACGCTGTCCCTCTTTCTGCTGGGCGGCGGCGTGATTCACGATTTCGCGCTGACCATGCTCATTGGCGTGTTTGTGGGCACGGCCTCTTCCATCTATGTGTCGTCAGCCATTCTGCTGGGCCTGGGCAATACGGAATTTTACGTCCGCGCGCAGGAAAAGGAAAAATACGAGCGGCCGGGAGAGCACGGCGTGGTGTAAAAAAACATTCCATGCGCCTTGCGCGTTTGTGGCGGCAGCCCGTCGCGTCCGGAAAGCATATCCGGGCGCGGCGGGCTGCCCGCATTTGCGCGGGCGAAGCATGCGCAACGCAAAAATACTCTGAAACAGGCCCCCTGTGGGGCGCGCTTTCTTGAGGACAAAGCATTGACGGTCGCGCAGTCGGCCTTATGTTTTTTATCGGAGCGGGGCATGCGCGGGTTCGTCAGCCTGCCGGGCGGAGAGCCGCGCCGCTGCGTCTCCAGAGCCAGACCCGCATGGGGGAGAGCAAGACATGGCAGTATCGTATAAGGACTATTACAAGCTTCTGGGTGTGGAACGCGGGGCCAGGGCCGAGGAAGTTTCCAAGGCGTATAAAAAGCTGGCCCGCAAGTACCATCCCGACCTTAATCCGGGTGACAAGCAGGCGGAAGAGAAGTTCAAGGAAATCAATGAAGCCTACGAAGTTCTCAAGGATCCGGAAAAACGCAAGCTGTATGACCAGCTTGGCCCCGACTGGCAGCATGGTCAGCAATTTCAGGGTAATCCCGGATTCGGGAACGCGCATTTCACGTTCAATGGTCAGCAGTTTGACGGCTCCGGTTTTTCCGACTTTTTTGAAACCCTGTTCGGCGGCGCGGGCGGCGGACGCGGGGCGCAATTTGGCCCCGATCCCTTCGGCGGCTTTTCTTCCCGGCCCCGGCGCGGCCGGGACGTGGAGGCCGAACTGCCCCTGAGCCTGGAAGAAGCTTCGCGCGGCGGCCGGCGAACCGTGACCCTGCAAATGCCGCAGGGGCCCAAGACTCTGGAGGTCAATGTGCCCGCGGGCATCCGTGAGGGGGCCAAGCTGCGGCTGGCCGGGCAGGGCGATCCCGCGCCGGGCGGCGCGCCGGGCGATCTGTTCCTGCGGGTGCGCTATCTGGAGCATCCCCTGTTCAGGGTGGAGGGCGAAAATCTGCATTGCGACATAGCTCTGGCGCCGTGGGAAGCGGCGCTGGGCGCCAGGGTTGCTGTGCCCACCCTTGAAGGACAGGTGGAGTTGAGCATCCCGGCCGGTTCCAGTTCCGGCCGGAAATTCCGCTTGCGCGGCAAGGGCCTGGGCAGCGGGGCCAATCGCGGCGACCTGCTGGCCAGGGTGATGATCAAAGTGCCCGCCCAGTTGGGCGAGGAAGAGAGCGAGCTCTGGCGCAAGCTGGCGCAAGCCTCGTCGTTCAAGGCCCGCGCCTGACCGTGGAGGTGAAATATGAGTATGACCAAGAAAGCTTCTTCCCTGCCCGCGCCGTCAACGGTCATGGCCTGGGAAGAATTTGTGGAGATTACCGGCGTCGCGCCGGAGCGGCTGAAAGAGCTTGTCGCGCTGGGCTGGATTGAAAACCGGAGCAGCGCCGCCCAGGTTCTGATGTTCCGCGATGCCGACATTTACAGGGTTCGCAAGCTGGAGCGCATCTGCTGCGACTTTGAATTGCCTGTGGTGGGCGGCACCATTATTGTGGACCTGCTGGAGCGCATTGACGCCCTGGAGCGCGCCGTGCGCAGCCTGCGGGGCTTTGAAGAGTAACGGTTCCGCCGATTGAAAATATACGCCGGGCCTGCCGGCATTGTGTGGAGAGCGTATGGACATCAGCAAATTTACAGAAAAAGCCCGCGAGGCCGTGACCGAGGCTCAGACCGTCGCCGCGGGCATGGGCCATCAGGAGACGGATGCGGAGCATCTGGCCCTGGCCCTCGTACAGCAGGAAAAAGGCATCGTGCCCCGCATTCTGGAGCATATGGGCGTTCAGCCCAGGGCCCTGGCCGTGGCGCTGGAAACCTCGCTGCGCAAGCGGCCTTCGGTTTCCGGCGGCGGCATGGACCCCACCAGGATCATGATTACCCCGCGTCTGGCCAAGGCGCTGGGCGAAGCCCAGAATGAGGCCCGGCGGATGAAGGACGAATACGTCAGCGTGGATCATCTTTTTGCCGCGCTGACCGATGTGGAGCCTTCTTCGCCTCTGGGCCAGGCCTTCAGGGAATACAAGATTACCCGCGCGGCCTTCGTCAGGGCGATGGAAGAGCTGCGCGGCGGCGCGCGCGTGACCAGCGCCAACCCGGAAGATACATTCGAGGCTCTGGGCAAGTACGCGCGCGATCTGGTGGACGCGGCGCGCCAGGGCAAGATGGACCCGGTCATCGGTCGCGACGCGGAAATCCGCCGGGTTATCCGCATTCTGTCCCGGCGCACCAAGAACAACCCCGTGCTCATCGGCGAAGCGGGCGTGGGCAAGACCGCCATCGTGGAGGGGCTGGCGTTTCGCATCGTCAAGGGCGATGTGCCCGAAGGGCTCAAGGGCCGCAAGCTCTTCGCCCTGGATATGGGGGCGCTTATCGCCGGGGCCAAATACCGGGGCGAGTTCGAGGAGCGGCTCAAGGCCGTGCTTACTGAGGTGGAGAAAAGCGAAGGCCAGATCATCCTCTTCATCGACGAACTGCACACCATTGTGGGCGCGGGCAAAACCGAAGGCTCCATGGATGCGGGCAACCTGCTCAAGCCCATGCTGGCGCGCGGCGAGCTGCACTGCATCGGCGCCACAACGGTGGATGAATACCGCAAGTATATTGAAAAGGATCCGGCTCTGGAGCGGCGCTTTCAGCCCGTCATGGTGGAAGAACCCACCGTGGAGGACGCCATCTCCATCCTGCGCGGTCTGAAAGAACGCTTTGAGGTGCACCACGGCGTGCGCATCAGCGACTCGGCCATTGTGGAAGCCGTGGTGCTGTCGCACCGCTACATCACGGATCGCCAGCTGCCGGACAAGGCCATTGACCTCATTGATGAAGCCGCGGCCATGATCCGCACGGAAATCGACTCCTTGCCGGCTGATCTGGACGAGGTGAACCGCAAGGTCATGCAACTGGAGATCGAGCGCGAGGCCCTGCGCCGCGAGACGGACGAAGCCTCGCGCGAACGCCTTGAGCGTCTGGAAAACGAGCTGGCCGAACTGCGCGGCCAGCAGGCGTCCATGCGCAAACAGTGGGAGAACGAAAAAGGCTCCATCGACACGGCGCGCGAAATCAAGGAGCAGATCGAACAGACCAAGCTGGCCATTGAACAGGCCGAGCGGGCCTATGACCTGAACCGGGCCGCCGAACTCAAGTATTCCAGACTGCTGGAGCTGGAAAAGAAGCTGGCCGCCGTTTCGGGCGAAAGCCGCGAAGGCGACGCCCCGCGCCTGCTGCGCGAGGAGGTGCGCCCCGACGATGTGGCTGAAATCGTGGCCAAGTGGACCGGCATTCCGGTGACCCGGCTGCTGGAGTCCGAGCGCGAAAAGCTGCTGCGCCTGTCCGACCAGTTGCATGAGCGGGTGGTGGGCCAGGATGAGGCGGTCACCGCGGTGGCCGATGCCGTGCTGCGCGCCCGCGCCGGCCTGTCCGATCCCTCGCGGCCCACAGGCTCCTTTATCTTCCTGGGGCCCACGGGCGTGGGCAAGACCGAGCTTTCCAAGGCTCTGGCCGAGGCGCTTTTTGATACGGAAGACAATATGGTTCGCCTGGACATGAGCGAATACATGGAAAAGCATTCGGTGTCGCGGCTCATTGGCGCGCCTCCGGGCTATGTGGGCTATGACGAGGGCGGCCAGCTCACCGAGGCCGTGCGCCGCAAGCCCTACTCCGTGATTCTTTTTGACGAGATCGAAAAGGCCCATCCAGACGTGTTCAATACCCTGCTGCAACTGCTGGACGACGGGCGACTCACGGACAGCCAGGGCCGCACGGTGGACTTTCGCAACTGCATTGTGATCATGACCTCCAACATCGGCTCCATGCACCTGCTGGACGGCATCGCGCCGGACGGGACGCTCAGGGAAGGGGCGCGGGAACAGGTCATGGAAGAGTTGCGCGCCCACTTCCGTCCGGAATTTCTCAATCGCGTGGACGAAACCGTGGTCTTCCTGCCGCTCAGGCGAGATCAGATCGGCCGCATTGTGGAGCTTCAGCTCAAGCGCCTGCGCGCGCGCCTGGAGGAACGCAAAATCAGACTGGACATGAGCGACGAAGCCCGCAATTTTGTGGCCGAGGCGGCCTATGATCCGATCTATGGCGCGCGTCCGCTCAAGCGCTATCTGCAACAGGCCGTGGAGACGCCCCTGGCCCGTGAGCTGGTCAGCGGCCGCATACGCGACGGCCAGCATGTGCGCGTGGAGGTCGGGGACGGTCGACTGGATTTCGTAACCGTATAAGCGGCAATCGTCCCGGCTGCGTGTGTTCCGGGGGGCAGACTACGGCTCTTTTGTCTTCTGCCTGCGTCAAAAAGGCTTTTTATGTCGGCCAAGCGCCGCAAGAGTGCATTCCCTTCACAAAAAGCCTTTTTCTCTGGCGTAGAACAAAATTTCTCGCAATGTGAACGCGGCCTTGATGCAAAGCGGCCTTTCTCCGGCTGAGCCCGGAGAGAGGCCGCTTTTGCGCGGATGCCCCGCCTTGCCCAAAGTCAGCGAAGAGGCTATTGCTTTGCCTGCGCCACGCTGATGCGCCGCGTGTTCCTTCATGCGTTGCGGACAGCGTATGAGCGCGAGCTACTCAAGGAGTGTTTTCATGCCGAAAAATGCGGCTCTTATTCTGGCGGCGGGCAAGGGCTCCCGCATGCATTCGGATCGTCCCAAGGTTTTGCAGTCTCTGCTGGGCGAGCCCATGCTGGCCTATGTGCGCGCGGCCCTGCGGCCGGTTTTTGGTGAAAATGTCTGGATGGTGGTGGGGCATCGGGCTGAAATGGTGGAGGCGGCCTTTCCTGATGCGCGCCTGGTCTTTCAGGCCGAACAGCTCGGCACGGGGCATGCCCTGATGCAGGCTCTGCCCGCGCTTTCCGAGGCGGGCTGCACCCATCTGCTGGTGGTCAACGGCGACGCCCCCCTGTTTTCCGAAGCTCTGGCGCGTGACTTCCTGGCCGAAGCCGCCGGCGCGGATCTGGCTTTCGCCACCATTGTGCTGGACAATCCCGGCGCGTATGGCCGGGTGGTGCGCAAACAGGGGCAGGTGTGCGGCATTGTGGAAGCCAAGGACTACAATCCGGCCCTTCACGGCCCGGAGAGCGGCGAGGTCAACGCGGGCATGTACCATCTCAGCCTGGCCGCCGTGGAAAGCCTGCTGCCGCGCCTGGGCAACGACAACAAGAGCGGCGAGTATTACATCACCGACCTCATTGCCCTGGCCGTGGCTGAAAACTATACCGTGCGCGGCGTGGAGTGCGGGCGGGACGACAGCCTGCTGGGCGTCAATTCTCCGCTGGAGCTTGCCCGCATGGAAGAGCTGCTGCGCGCCCGCACGGCGGAACGGCTGCTGGCTTCAGGCGTGATTCTGCACGCGCCGGATCTGATTCGCGTGAGTCCGCTGGCCCGTATCGAACCCGGCGCGGAACTGACCGGCCCCTGTGAGATATACGGTCGCACGGAAATACGGCGCGGGGCTTCTGTGGCCTCGCATTGCGTGGTGCGCGACTGCCTGATTCGAGAGGGCGCGGAAATCAGGGCGTTCTCTCATCTTGAAGGCGCGCAAGTTGGCGAGGGCGCGCTGGTGGGGCCCTTCGCGCGCCTGCGGCCCGGCGCGGAACTGGAGGCCGAATCCCATGTGGGCAATTTCGTGGAGCTGAAAAAGACCCGTCTGGGCAGGGGGGCCAAGGCCAATCACCTGAGCTATCTGGGCGATGCCCGGATTGGCGCGGGCGCGAATATTGGCGCGGGCGCCATCACCTGCAATTACGACGGCAAGCACAAATATCAGACCTGTATCGGTGAAAAAGCCTTTATCGGCAGCAATACGGCCCTGGTGGCTCCGGTCAGCGTGGGCGACAATGCTCTGGTGGGCGCGGGTTCGGTTATCACCAAGAATGTGCCCGCCCATGAGATGGGTATAGCCCGTGGTCGCCAAAAAAATTTGCCCCGCAAGGGGTAGCCGGCTGAGGGCGTGGCGTAGCCTGCGGGGCTTGCTGTCGCCATCCGTAGGGCCTTGCGGCCAACGGCTGGCGCAGCCCGTGGTCGTCAGAAGAATTTGCCTCGCAAGGGATAGCCGGCTGAGGGCGTGGCGTAGCCTGCGGGGCTTGCTGTCGCCATCCGTAGGGCCTTGCGGCCAACGGCTGGCGCAGCCCGTGGTCGTCAGAAGAATTTGCCTCGCAAGGGATAGCCGGCTGAGGGCGTGGCGTAGCCTGCGGGGCTTGCTGTCGCCATCCGTAGGGCCTTGCGGCCAACGGCTGGCGCAGCCCGTGGTCGCCAAAAAAATTTGCCCCGCAAGGGGTAGGCGGCTGGCGCATGCTCGTGGGGCAATTCCGTCTCCATGACGCGCTTTTGAACTTTCCATTCTTGCCAAGGCCGGGGGCCGGTGCTATCTAGACCTCATGGAACTTCTGGAACGGCTTGAATTCCGTGTTACGGAACTTCTGGACAGACTGGACCGCCTTGGGGCGGAAAATGCCCGTCTTCGCGCCGAATCCTCCGCCGTTGTGGCGGAACAGGCCGTTCTGGAAGAAGAAAACCGCAAGCTGCGCGATGCCCTGACACGGGAGGAACATCTGCGCGTCGAAGCGCTCAGGCGCATTGACGCCCTGTTGCACCGCATTCAAGAGCACGACAGCGTTGAGTAGGTTTTTGTGAGTCAGGAAAACATCAACCTTACTGTTCTCGGGTTTGAGATATCCTTCAAACCCGGCGCCGACATGGGGCGGGTGCAACGTGCCGTGCGGTTGATGGAAGAACGGTTTGCAGACCAGAAACTGAGGTCCCACGGAGGGCAAAGCAAGGATGTTTTGCTGACCTTTCTGGCCCTTGGTCTGGCGGATGATTTGTTGCAGTCGAAGATGAAGCTGGATGATGTGCAGAATCGCATCAATTCCCTGCTTTCTAAAATAGAGGAGTCCGTGTAGACTCTTTTGACGATTTCCCTGGGGTGTGCGAGATTTATGTCTCGGTGCTAACCTGACAAGCAATAAAAATGGACGCCGTCTCTGCTTTTTGTGTGCATGCCCGATCTGTGCGGGAAGCCTGAGAAAAGCATACGGGCGTCCGACCTGGACAACCAGGTTCTGCACCGCAGCCATGACACGGCGCTCTGGGGATTACGCCAGTTTTTTACGGAGTTCTCTTGTCGGGCGCGCTCTTTCCGGGCGGGCTCTTCGTGCAATGCATCCTTTGTGCCGGCATCTCCGGCAGCCAGCCACAGGGTTCACGCTCTCCGCGCAATCCGCTACGGCGATCGCGTCTTTTTCGCGGTTGCCGGTGTCTGCCGGGCGTTATGCCCGTATTCATAAAGAGAGGCTGGTTTCATGGATTTTCTGTTTATTCTAGCGCTTGCGGCGGCCGTGCTGGTGGGGGCGTCGGCCGGCGCTCTGGCGCACCGCTGGGTGAGCGCCAAACGCGTCGGCGATGCCGATGAGTTGGCGAAACGCATTGTGGAAGAGGCGCGCAAAGAGGCGCAGGCCCAGAAAAAAGAAATTTTGCTTCAGGGCCAGGATGATTTGTTTAATCAGAAGCGCGAACTGGAAAACGAATTCAAGGAGCGCGAACGCGAGGTCAAACTCCGGGAACGCAAGCTGGACGAGATGGGCAGCCGCCTTGAAGATAAATTGGAAAAGGCCACCGAGAAAGAGCATGAGCTTTTGAGCACAGAAAAAGACCTGGCCCGCAAGGAGCGCCAGCTGGCCGAATCCGAAGAATTTTTGCAAACCCGCATTGAAGAGCAGGAGCAACGCCTGGCCCAGATTGCGGGCTTTACCGCCGAAGAGGCCAAAGAGCGCCTCTTCTCGGAAATTGAGGTGAAAACCCGTCACGAGTCGGCGCGGATGATCCGCCAGATTGAAATGGAAGCCCGCGAGACGGCCGACCGCAAGGCCAAGGAAATTCTCTGCAACGTCATCCAGCGCTATGCCGGCGATTATGTAAACGAGCAGACAGTCACCGCCGTGCCTCTGCCCAGCGAGGACATGAAGGGGCGCATCATCGGCCGCGAGGGCCGCAACATTCGCGCCCTGGAGGCCGCCACCGGCGTGGATCTGATTATTGACGACACGCCGGAAACCGTCATCCTCTCCGCCTACAGCCCCTTGCGGCGGCAGGTGGCCAGGATGGCGCTGGAGCGTCTGATCCAGGACGGTCGCATACACCCGGCCCGCATTGAGGATATTGTTCAGAAATGTGAGCAGGAGCTGGATGCCCAGGTGCGCGAGGTGGGCGAGCAGGCCACCTTTGACGCCGGGGTGCACGGCATCCATCCGGAGATCGTCCGCCTGCTTGGGCAGTTGCGCTATCGCACCTCCTTTACCCAGAATGTGCTCCAGCATTCGCTGGAGGTTTCCGCGCTCTGCGGCATGATGGCCGCCGAACTGGGCATGGATGTTAAAAAAGCCAAGCGCGCCGGCCTGCTGCACGACATCGGCAAGGCCGTGGATCATGAGGTGGAGGGGCCGCATGCCCTGATCGGAGCGGATCTGGCCAAAAAGTATAACGAAAGCCAGGAAATCATCCACGCCATTGCCGCCCATCATGAGGATCAGCGGCCTTCCACCGCGCTGGCCGTGCTGGTGCAGGCCGCGGACTCCATCTCCGGCGCGCGGCCCGGCGCACGCAAGGAATTGCTGGAGAATTACGTCAAACGTCTGGAAGACCTGGAGGGCATCGCCACCAGCTTCGACGGCGTTGCCAAGGCATACGCCATCCAGGCCGGGCGCGAAATCAGGGTTATGGTCAATTCCGAAAGCGTGGATGACGACACCACCTATATTCTTTGCAAGGACATTGCGGAAAAGATTGAAAAAAATCTGACCTATCCCGGCCAGATTCGGGTCACTGTCATTCGTGAGCGACGGGCCGTGGGCTTCGCCAAGTAGCCATGCCGCTGGGCGAATACGAGATATTCATACTGCTGGAAGGGGCTGCCTGCGTTTTGCTGGCCGCCTCAGCCGCGTTGCGGGCGCGTCAGAACGGGGGGCAGATAGGCGGGGCGGTCGCGCTGGGCCTCTTCTGCGGCCTCTGCCTGCCGCTCATGCGCGAGGCAAGCCATTTGCCGGGTTTCTTTGCGCTGGTGGCGGGGCGGCATATTCCCTGCGCGCTGGGCGGCGCCCTTGCGGGCGGGCTGCTTCTCTCGCTGCCCTGGTGCGGGCGTCATGGAGATGCCCTGTTTTTCTGGCTGGACAGCCTGAGCCTGGGCCTGGCGGTGTGCCTGCAATGCGCGCATCTGTGCTGGGGCGCATCGCTTGAGTGGCCGCACGCGCTGGCCCTGGGCCTGGTTTTCGGCCTTGTGCCGGGCCTTGTGCGGGATGTGGCGGCGGGTGACGCGGCACGTCTGCTGGAAGAGGATTGGTACGCCATGGCCGCGGCGCTGGCGGCCATGCTCTGTCTGGCCCTGTTGCGTTATGGCCTGAATGCGCCCACAGGCGTGACGGCGGGCGCGCTCCTTATGCTGGCCCTGAGATTCTGGCGAAGTCGTAAGGGGCTGTGCTGGCAGGGGATTGCTGGAAAAGGCCAGGTATGACA
>NZ_JBNPLS010000030.1:0-24820 GCF_050313595.1 Desulfovibrio sp. SGI.169
AAATAAAAAATTAATATGCTGATTTAAAAAGACAATTTTTTGAATGGTTGGCTGATGCCCCTTCACCGGCTTGCGGGCTATGGGGTGGAGTGGTAGAGATTATTCATTACTACAAGGGTGGCGGACAGTATCATGAGATTTTCGTGGAAACAGTGTGGAACGCTCGCGCTATGCGGCTTTATGCTTTTGACGGCCCACAGCGCCTTCGCCCGCGTCGTGGACGGCAATATAATCATAGACCAGCGCATGAGCGAAAATCTCTGCGCCATCACCTTTGACGACGGGCCGTCGCGCAATACGCCGCAGCTTCTGGACATGCTCAACCAGTACGGCATACCGGCCACCTTTTTCCTGTTGGGCAAGCAGGCCGAGCTTTATCCGGGCATTGTGCGGCGCATTGCGGATGAGGGGCATGAAATAGGCAACCATTCCTATTCCCATCCCAATTTGCGTCTGCTTTCACCGGAACGCAAGGCTGATGAAATCCGCCGCACCGACGCCATTCTGCGCGATCTGGGGGTCACGCCGCTTTTTCTGCGCCCGCCCTACGGCGCGTTTGATCAATACACGGTGGATATCGCCGACTCGCTGCACCTTTCCGTTGTGCTCTGGTCGCTGGACAGCCGGGACTGGAAACGTCTGCCCGCGGACTATGCCAAACTGCACAACACGCGAGGCCATGTGTACCCCCCCGGCACGTTGCGCGGCATCTTCCTTTTTCATGACACGCATAAAAGCACTGTGGAGGATCTGCCCAGGATCATTGCCAACCTGCGCGAGGGGGGGTGTCAGCGCTTTGTGACCGTGAGCGAATATCTGGACGGCATGCCTGATCCGGAACCGGGCCTGCTGATGACCCGTCGCCCCCCCAAGGAACAGGCGGGGCAGGCGTCGCTGGCGACCCGCCATGCGGTGCAAGGTGGGGAGGCATCGGAGGCGTCGTTGACGCGCAGTTGGCCCGCGGGCAGCGGGCCAGTGCCCCTGGCCCGCAGCAGCAAGCCCTGGCAACCCGCAGGCGCGCCCGCCCTCGAACAGGCTCTGGGCCAGCACAACCAGCGCCATCAGCATGAGCGCCAGGGCGCGCGCCTGCCGTCACCAGCCCATGCCGCCTCATCGCCGCTTTCTTGAATCTGGTCAAGGCTGTGGCCTGGCCAAAGCCGGCGCGATCCAGTGAAATTGTCGGCGTGAAAGGCCGTTTTGCCACAGCAGGGTTTCTTGCAAATCCTGAAACGATGTTGCGGCTCGCCATCTTCCCATGCCGCGCTTTTAGGCGGAACGGCAACCAAAAGCAGCCATTCGCCGCTTCGAAGCCTTGGGCCTGAGCGGGCTCCCGCCGCAACCCGGCTCGATGCGCCATTCTGAGCGGTTTTTGAAGACAGGGATGCCTGCTGGCCGACCGGCAGTGAATAAGGGCGAAACAGTTGCTCTTATGAAAGAGATATTTCATCTCGCCATTACAATTGCATATTGCCTTATATTGTAGCTAGCCGCTTGCAGTTATGAAATTCTATTGGCTTTTGAAGCTGGTGTGGCTTAAAAAGCTTATCTGGCTTTCATGGCAATAAAAACAAGTACGCATATCGTTCAAGAATTTCTGAGGCAAAAATACGGCGATTTGCAAAGCGTTTTTCGCTGATTTTTATGGCTTCACAGACTGCGAAACTGGCCGGCGTCAACCGAAACACCGTCAACCGGCATGTGGGCTTTTCGGGAAAGAATTGCCCATGCGGCTATCAAGGGACTTGACCGCACGAATGGCGGTATCGGTAAGGGGCATGGGGGTATCTCCTGGCAAGGGATTAGAATGCCCCTTGAAATACCCCTGAAACTGGTGGATATCTATAGAGTTTAATCCTCCTGGCCGGACAGTCTATTTCATCTAACAAATTGTCAGGGAAGATTTTTTTGACTTACCGAACTAGAATGGGGTGAAATCTGGCGGAGAGGGAGGGATTTGAACCCTCGATACAGGTTTAAGCCCGTATACTCGCTTAGCAGGCGAGCTCCTTCGGCCGGCTCGGACACCTCTCCGCATGGTCAGGCCAGATTGCGGCAAACCATAGATTTGCAAGATAGTCCAGACCAGATTTTATGTCAAGAGTACGGTGTTTTGTTCTTTCGCGTGGATGGGATTCGCGCCGTGCCGTGGAGGCGCGTCCAGGTTCAGGACTCATTAAATGTAAAAGGTGACAGTCTTTATCCGCTTGCCGCCGCGGATGAGGAATAGTGGAGACATGCGCCCGATATCTCGAAGATAAAGGATTGATAAATAAGGAGGAATATTTCATTGGCGGCACGTTTGCCGTAAAAAAGGGGCCTGCAAGTTGGAAAGACCAAGCGGGGAATCGGTGCGAAGCTCATGGGCATTGCTGACGCTTCTGGTTTGCCTGCCGTCGTGTGCACGGATTCTGCCAACCCTCATGAAGTCAAACGTGTCCAATGTCTAATTGAAAAGACTCTGTGCAGAATTCTGCACAGAGTCTTTGCGGGGTCGTTCGCGAAAAAACGTGGTTTTTCGCTCACTCATGGCGGCTACGCCGCCGCAACACCCTGCGGGTTTTGTAGTTTCCACTTTTGCAAGTAGACCTAGCCCTGAACCAGCCTGGCAATTTCCTCGCGCAAAATCCGGGCCGCCGCGCCGGCGGCGGCTTTTTCCACCTGCTGGTTGAAGTGGGGTTCCAGCGTGTCCAAGCGGCTTTCCAGGGCGTCCATGCGCGCGGAGACGCTTTTGCCCATGAGGTTGAGAGCATGCAGGCGTTCCCCCAGGACCTCGTCCGGGGCGGGGGCGGGCATTTCTTTCAGGGCCTGGCTTACCGAGGAGGCGATCAGCGCGGCAAAACGGTCGTGCAGGGGGCTGCCTTCGCGCAGCAGGTCTTCCAGAGACGCGGCTGGCGCGGCTGCGGCCTTTTCCAGCGCCGCAATGCGAGCCTTGGCCTCGGCCAGTTCGCTTTCGCAATGCTGGAGGCGCTCGCTCAGGCGGGCGTTTCCCTCGTCCTGTCCAGTCGGGCGCGTCGCTTTTGCCGCGCTGGCGGTCGGGGCTGGCCCGGCGGGGGCTTCCGCCAGCGGGGCGTCAGCCTGTGCGCTGACTGGCGCGCCTTCCTCCATATGGGGCATGGGCAAAAGCTCTTCCACCGGGGGCGCGGGCGGCTCCGTTTCGGTTGCCGGCGGCGTTTCGGCCGCCGCTTCAGGGCTTTGCTCTGGCAGAGGAAGACCGCTGTCTTCAACGCCGAAGGCTTCGCCGTCGGGGGCCGCAGCGCCCTTGTCAGCCTGATCCGCCTGATTCGTCAGCTTCGCCTGGTTCGGCATATCCGGCATCATATCACGCGTCACATCCGCCGTCATATTCGGGGCGGGAGCTTCCCGCATGGCGTCCAGATCTTCCTCCATATCCGGCGCATGTTTTTCTGGAATCTCTCGCGCCCGGGGTTCCGCTTCCGGGGCGGGGGGGGCGGTTTGGGGCGCGCTGACGACAGGCTCCGCCTGTTGAGAGGCGGACGCGGTCGGAGCAAGGCCGCCCAGCAGCGCGTCCAGATCGGCGGTCATATCCGGCCCGGTTTCGGCGGGCGTGTCCGGCGCGGCCTGCGGCCCGGCGTCCAGAGGCGTCTCGGGGGCTGGGGCATTGGCGCTGGCGGCGGGGGCCTGCGGCATGTCCGCATCCGGGGCGATGGCCGCCAGCAGGGCGTCCAGATCTTCCTCCATATCCGGCGCATGTTTTTCTGGAATCTCTCGCGCCCGGGGTTCCGCTTCCGGGGCGGGGGGGGCGGTTTGGGGCGCGCTGACGGCGGATGCCGCCTGTTGAGAGGCGGACGCGGTCGGAGCAAGGCCGCCCAGCAGCGCGTCCAGATCGGCGGCAAAATCTTGCTCAGCGGGTTGCGAGGCGACAGGGGCCTGCGCATCCGGCGGATTTTCGGCTTCCGGCTTGGGCGCGGAACCGTTCATGGCGTCGAGCAGATCGTCCACGGCGCTGTCCAGGTTCACAGTGGCGACCTGCTGCGCGGCCTCGGCATTCCGCTCACGAGGCTGCGGCGGAATATCCAGGGTGCTGAGCAGCTTGTCCACATCACCCATGTCCGACATGTCAAGCTTTTCGTGGGGGTCGACCTTGTGACTTGGCGCGGCGGCTTCTTCAGGAGACAGCTGCGCCTCAGGGTTGTCGTCCTGAGCCTCCATTTGGGCCAGCAGGGCGTCGATTTCCGTATCGTCCTGCCGGGGCGGCGCGTCGTTTTTCATGTCGCTCCGCCGCGTGGAATCACCCTTGAGGCTTTGCATGTGGGCGCTGAGTTCCTCGCTGGCCTTTTCAGGCGGGGGAACTGCCCCGGCCGCCTCGCCTTTTTCTATCAGTTCAGTGAGGTCGATGATTTCTTCATCAGTTTCGGCAATCTTCTCGGCAGCCATGCGAACCTCATGGGGTTGAGCGCGCGTGCGCTGAAGCGGATGCGCCGCCGCGACACGGCGGCTATATATACAAACGGCAAAAAAACGTATCAGTTTATAGGCAAAGACGCAAATTCGCCAAGACAGGCTTTGGGCAGGGAGCAAAAGCGGGGCGGCGTAAAAAAGGCGCTGCCCCTGTGGACAGCGCCTTGCAAAAAAAGGAAAGCGCGCTCTACGGGTGGCACTTGGACTTGGCGCAGCCCGTGAGCTCCTTCTTCAGATCAGGCTTTTCGGCCACGATTTTGGTGTGGCATTCCAGACAGGTCTGCTGCTTGAGGCCGGTCTTGGTGTGAACCACATAGAAAAGGCTTTTCTCGCCCTTTTTGGCGGTCAGGTCATCGTGGCAGCCCGCCGTGGCGCATTTCTGGAAGTTCTCCTTGCCTTGCACCTGATGATGACAGGTCACGCATTCCACTTTTTGGTGGGCGGCATGGGGAAACATTACGGTTTTTTTGGAGCCCTTGAACTCCAGAGGCTTGTCGGGCGCGGGCGGTTGGGCCGCCAGCGCGGGCAGGGCCAGGGCAAGGAGCAGGGCGGCGGTGAGGCACAGCAATTTTTTCATGGCGGATTCCTCCTTGGCAAAGCGGCACATAAGCATTGAATGGAGCTTACGTCGCCGGGCATGGCGTGTCAATGGCATACGTCGGGAACGACGGAGTTGACGCGCCTGATTTAGTTTTGGCGGCTTGTTTATGCCGAGACGATCCGTCAGAATCCGCGCCATCGGCCGTCGGTCTGGGCCGTTTTTTGTTGGCGTAGCCGCGCGGGGTCAGCAGGTAGGGGCCGAGGGCGCGGCTTTCGCTGTTGCCGATGATCAGCAGGGAGAGCATGTCCACCAGGTTTTCGTCAAAGCCGGCCAGCGTATGCACCGAAACTTCCTGCCCGGGGCGGAATGCCTTGCGCACCAGGCCCACCGGGCAGTCGGGCCGCCGGAAGCGCCGGGCCTCGGCCAGGGCCTGGCCCAGTTGGTGCGGACGCCCTTTGGAGCGCGGATTGTAAATGACGCAGACAAAATCCGTCTCCAGCGCCGCGATGAGTCGCCGTTGAATGGTTTGCCAGGGGGTGAGCAGATCGCTCAGGCTGATGCAGGCGAAATCGTGCGTCAGGGGCGCGCCCAGCAAGGACGCCGCCGCGCAGAGCGCGGGCACGCCGGGCACCACGTTCAGGGAAAGGCGCTCAAGCAGGCCGCGCGCCTCCAGAATTTCCAGAACCAACCCGGCCAGGGCGTAAATGCCGGGATCGCCGGAACAGACCAGGGCTGTGGGCCGCCCGGCCAGGGCCGCGTCCACGGCGGCGGCGCAGCGTTCTTCCTCATGGCGCATGCCGGTGCTGATGACGGTTTTGCCGCGCAGCAGTTCCGGCGGCGTCAGCTCCAGATAGAGCGGGTATCCGGCGATGCATTGGGCCCTGTCCAGGGCCGCGCGGGCCTGGGGCGTAAGGCAGCGGGCGTCGCCCGGTCCCAGGCCCACCACATAAAGGGGCGCGTTGTTCATGCTCTTTGCGGGGTTGCGGTTGCGGGAACGGCCAGAGCCACGGCAATGGTCAGGCGGCCCTGGATGGCGGTTTTGGGCAGAAGCAGGCGGGCGTCGCGCGCGTTCGTCTGGGCGGCCAGCAGGGCCGAGGCTTCACAGACGCTGAACGGCGGCTGTTTGAAGCGCCTTCCGGCCGCTTCGGAAGGATGGGGCGTGGCGCAACGGGCCAACGCCTCGGCGGGGAAAGTTCGTACAGGGATGCCCAGTTGATCCGCCGCATGGCGCAGCGCGGGTTCATCCGCTTTTTCCGTAACCGTGGCCAGAGCCGCCACAGCCCGCAATTCCAGATGGCGCGCGTCGCAGAATGCCGTCAGCGCGGTCAGGGCCGCGTCTTTGGGGATGCCGCGGCGACAGCCCAGGCCGATGTAAAGCCAGGGCACGGCCAGGCGCAACAGGCCGGGAGAAGGCGGCTGGCGTCGCCAGTGGGCGGCCAGCAGCGGCGTATCGCCGGGCGCGTTTTCCACATTGCGTTCATGGGCGGGCAGGCGCTCAAAGCGTGGCGGCAGGGCGGCGGGCAGGGCATGGCAGGGGTCCAGGAGCCGCAGGGGCCGTCCTTCCAGCAGGGCGGCCTGCGCCTGGGGCAGCCGCGCCCAATCCAGAATGCGCAGGCCCGCGTTCCGAATCAGCAGATCCAGGGGCATGGGCGCGGACGCCGCCTGATCCGAAGCTGTGGTAATCACCGGTGTGGCTTGCAGCAGCGCGGCCAGATGCCGCGCCAGCGCATTGCCCCCGCCCCAGTGGCCGGAAAGCAGGCTGATGACGAAGCGTCCGGCCGCATCCAGCACCACAACGGGCGGGTCCTGGCTTTTGTGTCGCAGCAGAGGGGCCAGCACGCGCACGGCGATGCCCGCGGCGCCCACAAAAATGTGCGCCGCGTGCCGGTTGTATTCTCGCGCCAGAAAGTCGCCCAGATCGTCAAAGGGGCGGATGCCCGCCTCCGCCAGGCGGGCCGGGGCGCTGATCCGGCAGGCTGAGATGTCGCGACCGTCGGGCGCGCGCCAGGGGGAGGCGGCCAGCCGCGCGGCCAGCCGACGGGCCAGGGGCAGGGCGTCCCGGCTCAGGGCGTGGCAAAACAGGGCGGGGGCCGTCTCTGTGCCGGCACAGGAGACAAGCCCCGCCTTCGGGCACTGACTCAAAAAAGCACCTTGCGGGCCGCGTCCAGCGCGCGGTTGAAGTCGTCGTCGCTGTGGGCGAAAGAAACCATGCCCGTCTCGAAGCCTGATGGGGCCAGGTAGATGCCCTGGGCGCGCATCTGCTTGTAAAAACTGGTGAAAAGCTTCTGGTCACAGGCCTGTGCCCGGGCAAAGTCGGTTACAGGCTCTTCACTGAAGAAGGGGCAGAACATGGAGGCCAGAGCAGGCACCTGCACAGGCACGCCCTTGGCGCTCAGGATGTCGCGCAGGGCTTCGGCAAAAGCGCGGGTACGGGCTTCCAGGGCGGCGTAGTCCAGGGTTTTCAGCTTGCGCAGGGTGGCCAGACCCGCGGCCATGGCCAGCGGATTGCCGGACAGGGTGCCCGCCTGATAGACTTCGCCCTGGGGGGCCACATGCTCCATGAAGCGACGCTTGCCGCCGAATGCGCCCACAGGCAGGCCGCCGCCGATAATCTTGCCGAAGGTGGTCAGGTCAGGGTCTATATTGAAGCGGGTCTGAGCGCCGCCGAAAGCCGCGCGAAAGCCGGTGATCACCTCATCAAAAATCAGCAGGCTGCCGTACTGGTCGGCCAGAGAGCGCAGCTCCTCCAGAAAGCCGGGCCTGGGAAGAACCAGACCCATATTGGCGGCAACGGGTTCCACGATAACGGCGGCTATGTCCGCGCCGTGCCGGGCGAAGCACTCCCTGACCGCGTCCGGATCATTGTATGGGGCCAGCAGCGTGTCCGCCACCACCGCCGGGGGCACGCCGGGCGTGCCGGGAATGGAAAGGGTGGCCACGCCGGAACCGGCGGCGGCCAGGAAGGGATCGGCATGGCCGTGGTAGCAGCCGATGAACTTGAGCGCCTTATGGCGTTTGGTCACGCCGCGCGCCAGGCGCAGGGCGCTCATGGTGGCCTCGGTGCCGGAGTTGACCATGCGCACCATTTCCAGGCCGGGCATGGCCGCCACCACTTCGGCGGCCAGGGCCACCTCGTCCGGACAGGGCGCGCCATAGCTGGCGCCGCGCCCGGCCGCTTCGCGCAGGGCCGCCGTCACTGAGGGTTCGGCATGGCCCAGTATCATGGGCCCCCAGGACAGCACAAAGTCGATGTATTCCCGGCCGTCCACATCCGTCAGGCGGCAGCCGTGGGCTTCGGCGATGAACAGGGGCAGGCTGTCCACATTATGACAGGCCCGCACCGGGCTGTTGACCCCGCCGGGGATCAGCGCGCGGGCTTTTTCAAACAATTGGCGGGAAGTGTCGTCCATACGGGGCTCTCCTTGCTGCTCTGGCGCGGGCGTCAGGCGAAATAGGTCATGGAAATTTTTTTCAGTTCCTTGAGGCTGCGCAAGATGGCGTACTCCTTGAGCGGCCAGGCGCGCAGCAGATCGTCCACCACGCCGAGGCATTCAGCCTCGCTGCGGCCATGCACCATGGTGTAGAGGGTGTACGGCCAGTCCGGCGCGGAGCTTGGCCTGAAGTAGACATGGGAAATATGGTCGTGCGCCGCGGCAATGCGCCCGCATGCGTCCGCCGCGCTCTCGTCCGCCTTCCAGGCCACCATGGCGTTGTGCGTCCAGCCGGTTCTCTGATGCTTGATGCTGGCCCCGAAGCGGCGGATGGCGCCCGAATTTTTCAGACGGCTCAGCAGTTCCAGCACTTCGGCTTCAGTGATGCCCGCCTCGCGGGCCATATCGGCATAAGGGGCGAGCGTGTCCGGCAGATCCGCCTGGACGATGCGCAGAACCGCGCGTTCGGCTTCGCTGAACTGGTGACTCATGGGCCTCTCCGGCTGGGGTGGAAATGACGCGACCGCGCCCGCCGGACAGGGCGGCGGACACGGTCGGAAAACTGCGCCTGTCAGGCGGATGCGCCGCTATCGCTTGAAGGAACGGGCAAAAAGATCCTGAATGGCGATGCGGCCGTTGTCTTCCAGAAAGCGCGTGCCCGTGGCGGCGAAGTGGGCGTGCTCAATGAGGGGCTTTTCCACTTCGGCCCAGCTGTCTTTCTGCCAGCTGAACCATGCGCCGCGCGGCTGGTCGAAGACCAGCAGGGATTTGTTGCATATCTTGGCGAATTCCGCCCCCCAGCCCGTGCCGCCCTTCACCGTGTCGTCGGGCTGAATGGCGCCCACCACGATGATCTGTTCGCCGCTGCTGACCTGCCAGCAGATGGATTGCAGCACCTTGCGGAAAATGGGCGCGCGGGTGTACTCGCGGTTCATCAGCTTGGAGACGTAGGTCAGGCTGACATCCTTGAGGGCCAGCTCTTCAGAGGTGAGCACGCGCACGCCGCGGCTGCGCTCAATCTGGTGGCCTTCAAAGCTGTAGTTCACTTCCTCAATGCCCCAGCTTTCCGCCAGGGCGCCGAAAAACTGTTCCGTTCCGGCAGCGCCGCCGCTGTAGAGAACACATTGATTGGGGTTGAGCATGTTGCCTCCTCAAAAAGATATGTGATGCCGGACACGCAGACAATTTCCCGTCGGGAAGATTTCTTCCCGGCGAGGCGGCGGCGTCCATGCGGGGCATCATGGCAGAATTTGCGCCGCACGGCAAGGCGGCCCGGCAAAGAAAAGCCGCGTCCGTTTCTGCCGCGCGGCGGCCCGCATGATCATTTCCGCCAAGAGGGCCTGTGACGGCGGAAGCTTCAGGCAAAAAAAAGCCCCGGCGGGCAAGGCCGCCGGGGCGTCTGGGAGACTCGTCGGAATGCCCTAGTAACGGGGCTGACGCGGCGCCCTGGGTTTAGCTTCATTGACGCGCAAGGTGCGGCCGCCAAAGCTGAAGTTATCCAGAGCTTCAATGGCGGCATCGGCTTCGCCGTCCTCCATTTCCACAAAACCGAACCCGCGGGCGCGGCCGGTTTCCCTGTCGCTGATGAGTTTCACGGACAGGACATTGCCGTATTCGGCAAAAAGATCCTGAACCTGTTCTTCAGTAGCCGACCAGGGAAGGTTTCCGACATAGATGGACTTGGACATGAAACACCCTCTCAAAAAAAACAATCTTCCCGCGCGTCCTTCCGGCAAAACGTATTACCGGTACGCGGCCCTTGTTTAGGACAAGAGCATGCTTTGCGCGGCTTGTCAACGAAAGCGCATAAAAAAGTTGCGATTGGCTGCGCTCTTGTCCGCCATGAGGCCCCGCTGCCCGGCATGCCTTGGCGCGCGCCTTTCGCGCGGCATTTTGCGGAACTGTGGAGAAAAATTGAGAAAACGTCTGACAAAAGAAGTCTGGTCATTGCGGCGGGGCATAGTACAGCGACGCAAGACAATGAAAAAGAAGCGCCGCAGTGTCGGCGGCGCGGTTGAGCGTTCAACTTGCGTTGCGCGGCCCGGCGTCAACATTTTCATGCCGAAAGCCGGGCCTGTCGGGCGGTTGCGCCGGGCAGGCCGGTCAGCCCTGACTTTCCGAGGGCGGCGGCGACCAGTCCGGCGCAATATCCTCGAAAGAGGTGTAGGGCGAGATGTACATGAGTTCGGCCACGCCCACCGGGCCGTTGCGCTGCTTGCCGATGATGATTTCGGCCACGCCCCGGGGCGGGCGCTCGGAGGGCTTTTGAAATTTGTAGACGTCTTCACGGTAGACGAACATGATCACGTCCGCGTCCTGCTCAATGGCGCCGGATTCGCGCAGGTCGGAAAGCATGGGGCGTTTGTCGCCGCGTTCCTCCACCTTGCGGTTGAGCTGTGAAAGGGCCACCACCGGCACATCCATTTCTTTGGCAAGACCTTTGAGAGAGCGGGAAATGTCTGAAATTTCCAGCTCGCGGGAATCAGTGCGACGGCTGGTGCGCATGAGCTGAAGATAATCCACCACCACCAGGCCCAGACCCTTTTCAGCCTTGAGGCGGCGGGCGCGGGCGCGCAGCTCCAGCGTGGTCAGGGCCGGGGTGTCGTCAATGTAGATGGGCGCGTGGGCCACCACGTCGGCGGCGGTGTACAGGCGCTGCCAGTCGTCGTCGCTGAGCAGGGAGGGCCGGCGCAGTCTGGAAAGGTCAACCTTGCCCCAGACGGCCAGCATGCGCTGCATGAGCTGTTCCTTGCTCATTTCCAGCGAAAATATCGCTACCGGCACGTTCTGGCGCACGGCCGCGTTGAGCGCCATGCAGAGCGAAAAGGCCGTCTTGCCCATGCTGGGCCGGGCCGCCACAATGATCAGATCAGAGGGCTGAAGGCCGGCGGTGAGTTTGTCCAGCCGGGTATAGCCCGTGGTCACGCCGGTGATCACGTCCTTGGCGTCGGCCAGTTTGGAGAGGTTTTCAAAAACCTTGTCCAGCAAGTCCCTGGTGGGCGTGAAGTCGCGGCTTGAGGTGCGCCGCGAGATGGAAAATACGGCCTGTTCGGATTCGTCCAGCAGCGCCGCCACCTCGCGCGAGGCGTCGTAGCAGTTGCCGATGATGCCTGAGCAGACCTCAATCAGCCCGCGTTGCAGGGCCTTGTCGCGCACGATGGTGGCGTAATACTCGGCATTGGCCCCGGAAACCACGGCCTGGGCCAGGTCGGCCAGGTAAACCGCGCCGCCTGCTTCTTCCATCTCGTTGCGGCTTTTGAGCTGTTCGGCCGTGGAAACGAGGTCAATGGGCGCGGATTTGCGATACAGTTCCAGAAAAGCGCGAAAAATGACCGTGTGGGCGGGCAGGTAAAAATCGTTCTCGGTCAGCACATCCACAATGCTGTGCATGAGCTGGGGCCGCATGAGCACACCGCCCAGCACGGCCTGTTCGGCTTCGGCGCTGTGCGGCGGCACGCGCCGAAGCAGATCGGCTTCCGCCGCGCGAACGACCGAACCGGCCTGGGCGCTTCCGCCGCCTGTTCCGCCGGATCGGGAAGACGAGCCGCCCCCGGCCTCACGGCCAGGGGCGGTCATACTGTCATGGGGGGAAGCCACGCCGCGCCTACTGGGCGGCCTCGGCCTGGGCTTCTTCAGCGGGAGCTTCGGAGGGCGCTTCCACCGCGGCCTCCTCTTCCTCGGGCTGATGATCGGAAACCACCTTCACCGGCACCACGGCGATGACGCTGGCGTGCAGGCGAATGCGCACCGGGTGGTCGCCCAGGGTGCGGATGGGCGCGTCCATCAGGATGCGACGGCGATCCACATCCACGCCAAGCGCGGCAAGAGCGTCGCCGATAATGGTGGAGGTCACCGAGCCGTAGAGCTTGTCGTTTTCGCCCACATGCATGGGGATGACGACTTCCAGGGCTTCCAGGCGGGTCTGTACGCTCTGGGCGTCGGCGCGCAGGGCGTCCATACGGGCCTGGAGCTTTTTGCGTTCCTGTTCAAACACTTTCAGATTGGCTTCGCTGGCCACCATGGCCAGGCCCTGGGGCAACAGAAAGTTGCGGCCGTAACCGGGCTTGACGTTGACCACATCGCCAAGGGTGCCGAGATTTTCCACATCGGCGCGAAGTATCAGTTTCATGTGCGCCCCCTTAGATCATGCTCTTTTTCTTGACGACGGAGTCGTGCGTGGCGGTGTAAATGAGCAGGGCCATCTGGCGAGCGCGCTTGATTTCGCGTGTCAGCAGGCGCTGGTGATGGGCGCAGGTGCCCGTGATGCGCCGGGCGATGATCTTGCCGCGCTCGGTGATGAAGTCGCGCAGGATGTCGGGGCGCTTGTAGTTCAGGGGCAGCTCCTTGTCGGCGCAGAAGCGGCAGAACTTGCGGCGTGGGGCGAATTTTTTCTTGAAGGCCATTTAGGCAACCTCCCCGGCCGCTTCGTCGGCCAGCTTGACGGTCACAAACTTGAAGATGCCGTCGGTGATCCGGATATTGCGTTCCAGCTCGGCCACCAAGGCGGCCGGGGCGTCGTACGCCAGGCGCGCATAATAGCCGCGCATCAGTTTGCGCACGGGATAGGCCAGATCACGCATGCCCCAGTGATCCACTTCCGTCATGACGCCCCCTTCACGCTCGACAACCGCCACAAGAGCGTTGAGAATGCCCTCGCGGTTTTCGGCGGAAAGCTCCGGCGACAGGAGCAGCAGGGTTTCAAATTTCCGCATGTTTGTTCTCCTTTTGGATTGGCAGCCCGCGCGCTCCGGCGCGAGCAAGGAAGAAGCTGTATACAGAGGGGAAGAGGGGCTGTCAAGCCCGCTGAGCGCCGCGCGCTGGCGGTCGGCAAAAAAAGGCTTCAGGGCGTCTGTTCGTCGCGTAAAAACATATGAACCGGCCATACCCCTGTCAAAGGCCGCGCCTTTTCGCCCCACGGCAATGGCGGGTCAGCAATACACGCGCGGATTGGCGCTGCCCATCAGACAGAGAATCTCGTAGGGGATGGTGCCCAGTTTGTCAGCCATCTCCTGCGCGCTGACCGGGCGCTGGCCCGGAGCGGCGCGGCCGCCCAGAATCCAGGCCGTGTCCCCGGCCCGAACGTCCGGCAGGGCGGAGACATCCGCCATTGCCATGCCCATGCATATCCGGCCCACCTGCGGGGCGCGGCGGCCGTTGATCAGCAGGTCAATGCGGTTGGAAAGGCCGCGGGCAAGGCCCGTGGCGTACCCGGCGGCCACCACCGCCACGGTGAGGTCACGGGGCGCGGTGAAGCTGCGCCCGTAAGAGACGCTTTGCCCGGCCTTGATGCGACGGACACGCAGAACCGGGGCGCTGACGCTCATGACCCATTCCAGATCCGCCCCCAGGGCCTCCCTGCCGGTTCCGGAAAACGCATTGCCGCCATACAGGGCCAGGCCGGGGCGGCATATTTCGTAGCGGGTTTCCGGCAGGCCCAGGGCCGCCGGGGAATTGCCCAGAGAGCGCGCGATGCCGGGAAAAGCCTCGCGCAGCGCGGCGCACATGGCGGCGAAGCGTTCGATCTGGCTTCGGGTATACGCGGCCTCTTCCGGCATATCGGCGCAGGAAAGGTGCGAAAGCGCCAGCACGGGCGTAATGCGGGGAAAGCGGCGCAGGCTCTCCAGAAGCGCGGGCAGATCCTCGGCGGAAAAGCCCAGGCGGCTCATGCCGGTTTCGCATTTGACGGCCACGGGCAGGGCGCGGTCCGCCGGGCAGCAGGCCGCCGCTTTTTCAATATCCTCAAAATCCGCCAGCAGCGGCGTCAGGTCAAGGGCCGCGGCGGCTTGCCAGTCTTCCGGGCTGACGGCTCCCAGCAGCGGCACAATGCGCTGACCCAGCCCGGCCTCGCGCAGGGCCGCGCCTTCGTTCACCGTGCCCACGGCGAAGCGCCGCGCCCCGGCCTGATCCAGCGCGCGGGCCACGGGCAGCAGGCCATGACCGTAGGCGTCGGATTTGATGACCGGCATGATGGAGGCGGGGTCGCCCAGGCGGGAAAAATTGCGCCGCAGAGCGGCGAGATCAATATGGCAGCGCGAGGGCGTAACGGTATACGCGTTCATAAATGCTCCGTAAAACGGCGACGCCGGTCGCTGGCCCGCATTTCGCGCGGCGTGACTCCCCGCGCGCAAAAGGGGCGGCCTTGCGTCCAGAGGCGCGCCGCCCATCCGGCTGATTCGCTCATGCCGAAATTCCTGTTAAAAAATAGGCGGCTACGGAAAATAGCAGCATTACAGTCCGGGCACAAGAAAAAGTGTGCGACGCCCGTCGCGGACGGGGCTTGTCACGCGGCGCGCTTGCGGATAGGCTGCGCCGCATGTCTGAACCCGTTTTTACAGTACAGCATACTGACGGCGCGGCTCGCGCCGGGCTGCTGCGCACGGCCCACGGCGTCATCCCCACGCCCATTTTCATGCCCGTGGGCACGGTGGGCTCGGTCAAGGCCATCGCCCCCGACGACCTTGCGGCCATTGGCGCGCCCGTCATTCTGGGCAACACCTATCATCTGTATCTGCGGCCCGGCGATGAACTGGTGGCCCGGCACGGCGGCCTGCACGGCTTCGCCTCCTGGCCGGGGGCCGTGCTGACGGACAGCGGGGGCTTTCAGGTCTTCAGCCTGAGTTCGCTGCGCAAAATCCGCGAAGAAGGGGTGGAGTTCCGCTCGCATTTGGACGGTTCGCGGCATTTGTTCACCCCGGAAAAGGTCATCGCCATTCAGCGCAATCTTAACTCGGACATCATGATGGCGCTGGACGAGTGCGTGCCCTACGGCGCGGACTACGCCTATACGGAGCGATCCCTGGCCCTGACCACGCGCTGGGCCGCGCGGGCGCGCGCCGCCTGGCCGTCGGGCGCGGGAAGCAACCTGCTTTTCGGCATCACGCAGGGCGGTTTTTTCAAGGATTTGCGCCGCCGCTCGGTGGAGGAAATCTGCGCGCTTGACTGCGACGGCTTTGCCGTCGGCGGTCTGTCCGTGGGCGAGGGCAAGGCCGAAATGTATGAGCTGCTCTACCATACGGCCCCGCTGCTGCCGGCGGACAAGCCCCGCTATCTGATGGGCGTGGGCACGCCTCTGGATATCGCCCACGGCATCCACGCGGGGGTGGACATGTTCGATTGCGTTTTGCCCACGCGCAATGCCCGCAACGGCACGCTTTATACGTCGCTGGGCAAGGTGAACATCAAGCGGAGGCAGTACGCCGAAGATGACGGCCCCCTGGACCCGGCCTGCGACTGCTATGCCTGCCGGACTTTTTCGCGGGCCTATCTGCGTCACCTTTATGTGAGCAAGGAGCTGCTCTCCTTCCGGCTGAACTCTCTGCACAATCTGACCTACTTTCTGCGTCTGGCGCGCGAGGCCCGGCAGGCCGTGCGGGAAAGGCGCTATGCGTCTTTTCTGGCCCGCATGGAGTCCCTGTATCCAGAAGAGGCGGCCCTGGCGGCCGGCCTGTGAGTTCGTCATGAAAAAGCCGCCCGATGGCGGCTTTTTCATGACGGAAATTCCGGCGCGGTCAGATATGCTGGGCGGCCACGCCGGCTGCTTCGCGGCGTTCGCGGCGACGTACCAGAAAAAAGACCAGAAAGGAGCCGGCCAGCTTGGACAGGCTCATGATCACAATGGACCAGGGCGTGACCAGGTCGATGAGCAGCAGAAAAACCAGGCTGTCCAGAGGCGCGCCCAGCAGACTGGAAATCAGGATTCGCTGGGAAAAGGGCTTGCGCGTATAGGTGAACAGCGCCCAGTCGCCCAGCTCGCCCACGGCGAAGGCCGCCGCGCTGGCCACGGCCAGTTGGGGCGAGGCCATATGCCAGCTTATCATGCAGCCCGCCAGCATGGCCCAGAGAATATGATGGCCCACACGGCGCTGGGCGAAATCGCGAACCACAAAGACAAAGCCCACAAGAAGCGAAACCGGCGGCCAGAGATCGCCGTTGGGCAGCTCGACAAGCGGCGTCGCCGCAAACGCGTAATTGACGCCCACAATCAGAGCCATGTAAGTAAAGAGCGAAAACATGCGGTGCAGACTATGCGCTGGCGCGCCAACCGTCAAGAGCCGGCCGCCCCTCCCTGGTCTTGACCCTGACCGCCGGATGTGGGAGAGGAATGCCGTGCGGGCGTCCCCGCGCCCTGTCGGCGTTTCGGCCGCGTCATCCTGACCGGTCTGCCGCGACCAGGCGGAAAGCGGCGCTTTGGCAAGGCCGTTGCCCGCCATGGTCAGGAAGCGCAAAGCCTTTTACGCAGAACATGCCCTATACGGCGGCCCGGCACGGCCCGTGCCGGCAGCCGGGGAGAAAATATGAGGGAACAGTCGTATCATTGCGGCTGGGTGGCGCTCATGGGCCCGCCCAATGCCGGAAAATCCACCATGCTGAATGCCCTGCTGGGGCAGAAAGTGACTATCGTCACGCCCAAGCCGCAGACCACACGCAATCAGATTGTGGGCATTCTCACCGACGAGGAGGCCCAGGTCATCTTCATGGATACGCCGGGCCTGACGCAGGTGCGCGGTCGCCTGAGCAAGAGCATGATTCAGGCTGTCTGGCAGAGTCTTGGCCAGGCGGACGTGATCATGCCCGTTCTGGATTCCCACCTGTACATCCGGCATCCCGAATTTCTGGAGCGGGATATGGCCCCGGTGGCCGAGGCCTTGGCCAGCGACGAACGCCCCATGATTGTGGTGGTCAACAAGGTGGATATGTTCAGCGACAAAAGCCGCATGCTGCCTCTGCTTACCCGGTTGCATGAAATGTGGCCCGGGGCCGAGATATTTCCGGCCTCGGCCCTGCACAGGGACGGTTTGCCGGAGCTGAAGAAGCTGATCCGTTCCCGGCTGCCCGAAGGGCCGGCGCATTTTCCGGAAGACCAGATATCCACGGCCTCCCTGCGTTTTATGGCCGCGGAGATCGTTCGCGAAAAGCTCTTTCTGCATCTGCGTCAGGAAGTGCCCTATGCCGTGGCCGTGGACGTGGAAAGCTGGGAGGAAGACGCCGCGCGCGGGCAGACCGTGATTCACGCCGTGATTTATGTGGCCCGGCCCATGCACAAGGCCATGGTCATCGGGCGGGCGGGGGCCTCCATCAAGCAGATCGGCAGTGAGGCCCGCATGGACATTCAGGAACTGGTGGGCGGCAAGGTGCATCTGGAACTTTGGGTCAAGGTGCGGGAACACTGGACGGAAGACCCCGCCTTTCTGCGCGATCTGGGTCTTATGGCGGAGTAGCGGACATGGCGACGGAAGCGCCTTTGGCGGAACGGTATGGCCGGGTTCTGGAGCGGCTGGAGGCGGCCTGCGCGGCCGCGGGCCGCAAGAGGGAGAGCGTGACCCTGATCGCGGCGTCCAAGCTGCACTCGGCCGCTGACGTGGCGGCGGTGGCCCGCGCCGGGCAGGTGGATTTTGGTGAAAACTATGTGCAGGAGGCCCGGCAGAAACGCGAGAGCCTGGCGGGCGACCCCGCCTGCCGGAACCTGCGCTGGCATATGATCGGCCATGTCCAGAGCCGCAAGGCCGCTCAGGCGGCCGGGGCCTTTGCCCTGATCCATACCCTGGACTCGCGCAAGCTGGCCGATGGGCTGGAGCGGCGTCTGGCAGTGCTGGAAGCGCGCCAGCCGGTGCTCATGGAAGTCAACGTGGCCGGCGAGCCGCAAAAATCCGGCCTTATGGCTGAAGATACGCCCGCTTTGGCCGATTATATAGTGGAGAATTGCCCGCATCTGGAACTGCTCGGCCTGATGTGCCTGCCGCCGGTTTTTGACGCGGGCGAGGCGGCGCGCCCCCATTTCGCGCGCCTGTTCGCTCTGCGCGAGGCGTTACGCGCCCGTCTGGGCTTGCCCCTGCCGGAACTTTCCATGGGCATGAGCGGCGATTTCGCGGCGGCTGTGGCCGAAGGGGCCACCATGGTGCGCATCGGCACGGATATTTTCGGGCCGCGCCCGCCCAAAGCCTGAGATATTGGCACAAAGTCTGCATAATCTGTCATCGGCCCGGCCATGAAACGCGGGGCCGGCCCTCAATCTGTCGGAGTTCAAGCGTATGGCAGCCAAGGATACCAAGGAAGCCCCGGCCTTGCCCGAAGGGCAGGCCGAAAGGCCCAAGAAGAAGTCCAGGATCAAGCGCCTCGTCATTCTTTTGGCTATTCTGCTGATGACACTCAGCGGCGCGGGCCTCGGCGCGTACTGGTGGCTGTACCTGCGCACGCCGAGCAGCGGGGCCTCCACCCCGGCTCAGCCCAAGAGCGCGGCCCCCGCGCCCGCCGCGCCCGCCAATGCGGGCGCGGGCCAGCCGGCGGCTCCGGCCACTCCCGCTTCCGGCGCGGGCGGCGTCGCGCCCGGCGCGGCGCGCATCGAACGCCAGAGCGATTTGCCCCGCAGCGTGGGCCAGGTTCTGCCCCTGCCGCCCATCACGGTCAACCTGTCGGACCCCGCCGGGCGTCGTTATCTCAAGCTGGGTATGGAGGTGGAAGTCAACGCCGATGTTTCCGCGGAGCTTGCGGCCCAGAGCGCGCGCATTCGCGACGCCATCATCATGTTGCTGGCGGGCAAAAGCTATGCGGATATTTCCTCCCCCGACGGCAAGGTGCTGCTCAAGGCTGAAGTGGCGGCGCGGCTCAACCAGATTTTGGGCGCGCAACGTGTGGTTCGGGTCTATTTTACTGATTTTGTGGTGGAATAATCCCGCGCAAGGCGTGTCAACGTCAAGGGTTCGGCGGGAACGGGGCGCGCGCTCCGGCAGCAGCGTTTTCAACGAGGTGCGTCATGTCGCAGGACGATCAGGAAGCCTTGGCCGCGCAGTGGGCGGCACAGCTTGAGGAAGAGGAAGCCAAAGCGTCCGGTGGGGATGCCGGCGCGCCGGAGGCCCCCGCAACCGACGCCGCCGGGGCCGGCGGCGAACACGGGACCGCGGACGAGGAGGCCCTGGCGGCGCAATGGGCGGCGGCGCTGGCCGATGATGAAGAGGAAAAGAGCGGCCCCTCCACATTCGGCGGCGCGGGCGCGGGCAGCTTCAGCCAGGCCCCGACGGACGCCCATTTCAAGGATATGACTGAGGTGTCCCGTCATCCCAGGGACAACAAGCTCAAGCGCGAACTGGACTTCATTCTGGATATTCCGCTGGACGTCTCGGCGGAGCTGGGCCGTACCCGCCTGCTCATCAACGAGCTGCTCCAGCTGGGCCAGGGTTCCGTGGTGGAGCTGAACAAGCTGGCCGGCGAACCGCTGGAAGTTTACGTCAACGGCAAGTTGGTGGCGCGTGGCGAGGCTGTGGTCATCAACGAGAAGTTCGGCGTGCGTCTGACCGATATCATCAGCCCCATTGAACGGGTGAAGCAGCTTGGCTAGCCAATATTGGTCCGTGGCCGCGACGAACCCCGGTCTTGCGGGGCGGGCTGTGCGCGGCCTGGTGGACGGCGCGCCCCCGCCCGCGATCCCCGGGCCGGAAGAGACTGTCCGCCTTGCCGGGGAACATGCGCTGCACGGGCTGGAGCAGGCCGGGCGGCTTATGGGGCAGGCCGCGGAACAGGCGGCGGATATTGCGGGGCGGGCCGCCGCCGCTCCGGCCGGGCAGGCATCCGCGCTGGGGCAGTCCGCTTTCAGCTGGGGCGGCTACATACAGGCCGTGGGCATTCTTTTTCTGTTTCTGGCCCTGCTCTGGCTGGCGGTCTGGCTGGTGCGGCGCTACGGTCGATTCAATTTTCTGCCGCGCCCGGGGGCGCTGCCGCGCGGCGCGCTGGTCATGGAAGCCCAGATGCCGCTGGGACCGCGCAAAGGGCTTATGGTGGTACGCTTCTTGAATAGAAGGTTGCTGCTGGGGGTTACGGACCAGCGGATCACCCTTCTGACGGAGGAAGACGCCCACCATGAGCCGCACGACGCAGATTTTCACGAGATTATGGAGGCAGCCCGGCGCGGCGGGCCTGCTGGCGGCAAGCCTGCTGATCCTTCTGCCTGATCCGGCCTGGGCGGCGCAGGATCTTACGCTGCCCAGCATGTCGCTCACCCTGTCCGGCGGCGCGCCGGAACCGGCGAAAGTCTCGGTGCTGCTGGAAATCCTCTTTCTGCTCACCGTGCTTTCCGTGGCCCCGGCCATCATGCTCACGGTCACCAGCTTCACCCGCATCATCATTGTCTTCAGCTTTCTGCGTCAGGCCATGGGCGTGCAGCAACTGCCGCCCACCCAGATTCTTGCCAGCCTCGCCATTTTTATGACGGTGGTCATCATGCTGCCGGTGGGCAGGCAGATCAACGATCAGGCCCTGCAACCCTACCTCAGTGAGCAGATCGACTATAAAGTGGCGCTGGACAGGGCCCAGGCCCCATTGCGAACCTTCATGTTCAAGCACACCAGAGAGAAGGATCTCTCGGTCTTCTACGCCATCACCCAGATGGAACTGCCCAGGAACAAGGAAGAAGTGCCCACCATGCTGCTGGCCGCGGCCTATGTGATCAGTGAGCTGAAGACGGCCTTCACCATCGGCTTTCTCATCTATATTCCCTTTCTGGTGCTGGATATGGTCGTATCCAGCGTTCTGCTGGCGATGGGCATGATGATGCTGCCGCCCATGATGGTTTCCATGCCTTTCAAGCTGCTGCTTTTCGTCATGGTGGACGGCTGGAATCTGCTGGTGGGTTCGCTGGTCAACAGCTTTCTTCTGTAACTTCCCCTGTGAGGAGGATCGCCATGTCTCCGGATTTCGTCATCGGTTTCGGTCGCCAGGCCATTGAGCTTTGCCTGATGATGGCCCTGCCCATGCTGGGGGTGGGCCTGGGCGTGGGTGTGGTGGTCAGCGTGATTCAGGCGGCCACCCAGATTCAGGAAACCACGCTGACCTTCATTCCCAAGGTGGTGTGCATGTTCATCGCCCTGCTGCTGGCCCTGCCCTGGCTCATGGAGCGGATGACCACCTTCACCCGCGACGTTTTCATCAATATTCCCACCTACGTGCGTTGAGCGCGGGGCCGGGAGCGAACGCCGCGCCCCGAAAACGCTAGCCGCGCATGTCCAAAATCCGCCGCAGCGCTGCGGCCTCCAGCCGGCTGAAGGGCAGTATGGGGCGGGGAGCGTCGTCGTGCGGGGCGATGTCCTTTACAAACCAGGTTACGTCGCGCCACGCGCCGGCCTTGAAGCCCGCCTTGCGCTGCACGCCCATGCTTCGGAAGCCCAGCGCGGCGTGCAGGCGCTCACTGGCGGCATTGGGCAGCGTGACAAGGGCATAGGCGCTTCTGACGCCCTGCAGGACAAGAATGTCCAGCAATGCGCGGTACAGCCGCGTGCCGCCGCCCCGTGCGGTGGCGGCGGCGTCAAGATAGACTGACAACTCCGCATTCCACTGATAGGCCTCCCGTTCCGCCTGCCTGTGGGCATAGGCGTAGCCGGATATGCCGCCAGCCTCCTCCCAGACCAGACAGGGATATGTTTCTGCTATCCGCCCGATGCGGGCGGCGAACTCCGACTCCGTGGGCAGGGTCTGCTCAAAGGTGACGGGGCTGTGGACGTACTGCGCGTATATCCGCAGCAGGGCCGCGCTGTCTGTGGGCCGGGCCGGTCTGATTGCCATGCTGCCTCCAGTGCCGACGGCGTGTCTGTTTTCGCGCACGCCCGCCGCGAGGCCAGGCGCCGCGTTTTTGCATTTGTAGAAAACCGGAACTCGTCTGATATGTTTGATGGGAAAAGTTCTTTTTATAAAGAATATCTAGATAAAGTTTAAAAATAGTATTCGCGGCATATTGCACAAGATGAAAAAAGGAGTACGCCATATGTCGCTCCTTTTTTTGTCGCCTGCACATTTTGCATTGACGAAAAAAAAGACTGACGGGTCAATTTTTATCCTGCTCTATAGTTCTTCGCGTTTTTTCCGAACTAGATTGCAGAGCCGCGAACGCGCGCTGCGGCCAGCCCCAGGAGCACGGCCCCGGCCTGGGCCACGTTCAGGGAATCAAAAGGCCGGGCCAGAGGAATGCGCAGCATGTGCGCGCAGCGCTTGGCCACGCCGGGGCGAAGGCCCTTGTCCTCATTGCCGAGCACCAGCACGGCGGGCAGGCGCATCTGATGCGCGAAGGCGTCCAGGCTATGGGGGCCTTCGGTTCCGCCCGCGCCGTAAATGGTCAGGCCCGCCTCTTCGGCGCTGTCCAGGGCGCGGGCCAGGTTGGTCACCCGGGCCACGGGCAGATGCTCCAGAGCGCCGGCGGCGGCGCGCCGGGCGGCCGGCCCCAGATAGGCGCTGTTGTGCCGGGGCAGCAGCAGGCCCGCTCCGCCCAGGGCGTAGAGCGTGCGGCAGAGCGTGCCCGCATTGCCGGGGTCTTGCAGCTGATCCAGGGCCAGCAGCACGGGCAGGGGCGCGTCGGCCACGGCGGCCAGCAGTTCTTCCAGCCCGCGCAAACCGGTGACGGCCAGGCGGGCCACCACCCCCTGGTGGGCAACGGCATCGCGCCCCTGGCGCGTGCCCCGGCACAGGCGGTCAAGAACCGCCGCCTCCACCAGGTTGAAGCGCACGCCGCCGCGGCGGCAGAGGCTCTGCACTTCGCGCGCTTCAGGGCCGCGCAGGCTTTTTTTGCAGAAGACGAGATCCACCCGCTGGGGCTCGGAGGCAAGCAGCTCTAGCACTGGTTTCAGCCCCGGCAACAGCGGGGCGTCGTCGGAGTGATCATGCATGGGCGTCTCCGGCGGAACAAGTTGATGGCCTGACGGGCCAGGGTTTGAGTCGGAGGCCGCGTGCGCGGCGCATTCCGGCCTGTGTACGCATCTTCCCGGCTGAAGGCAAGCCGGGCGGCAACGGGAGCACATGAATGGCAAACTGTAAACCGCGTTTTCGCGCGATGGCGAAATGCTGCCTGCTGGCCGCGGCGTTCTGTCTGTTGCTGGCGGGCGGCTGCGCCACGCGCCAGGGAAAAGGGCCGGAGGTTTCCTCCCCGTCTTTTGTGTTGCCGGAAGATGAAAGCGCGGCCCCTCTGACCCGGACGGAACTGGCGGCCCTCAAATCCGCCGGGCAGATTGACAGAAACGTGCCCGACGACGCCATGCCGGACGTGGCCCGCCAGTATAAATATTTTTTGCGCAAGGGCCGCAAGACCATGAGCGTGTTTTCCAAGCGTTCGGAGCAATATCTGACTTACGCCCGCAAAGTTTTCCGGTCGCGCGGCATGCCTGACGAACTGGCCTACCTCGCCATAGTGGAAAGCGGCTACAGGGCCGACGCCAAATCTCCGGCGGGCGCCGCCGGGGCCTGGCAGTTCATGCCCTACACCGGCATGAAGTACGGTCTGAATCAGGACTGGTGGATGGATGAGCGCCTGGACCCCTACAAGGCCACGGAGGCGGCGGCCGACTATCTTCAGAAGCTCTATGGCGACTTCGGCGACTGGCCCACGGCCATAGCGGCCTACAATGCCGGGGAAGGCAAGATAAGCCGCGCCAAACAGGGAACCGGCGGACGCAATTTTTTCGAGGTCAAGGCGCGCAATCACACGCTGGACGGCAAGGCCCAGTTGCGGGAAGAAACCAAACAGTATGTGCCCCGCTTTCTGGCTGTAACCAAGATCATGCGCAATCTGCCGCAGCTGGGCTTTGACCCCATCCAGCCAGACAAGGCCCCCGGCGTGCTGCGCTTCACGGCCCGGCCCGGCACGGATCTGATGGCCTTTTCCAGCGCCTGCCGTCTGGGCTGGGAGGAGTTTCGCGCTTATAACCTGCATCACAAGCGGCCCGTCACCTCCACGGAACGCGCGACCTTCGTCTATGTGCCCGCGCGTTATGAACAGGAGGCCACAGCCTTTCTGCGTTCGCCCCAGGCCAATGCCTATGCGGACTGGCATCCGGCCAAGGTGACCACCTCGGCGGACTCGTGGGACAGAATCAGCCGCCGCTGCAATGTGCCCGTGGCCCGGCTGAAAGCGGTCAACCCCGGCAACGACCGGCCGCGGGCCGGCGAGATGGTGCTGGTGCCGCGCTCGGTAAACATGTCGGCCACCGCCGTGGCCGAGCTTGACGGCAAAAGGGCCGGGAGCGCCAGAGAGGCGCGGCAGGGCAAAAAAGAGCGCCTGAAACCCGGCGGCAGCCGCGCCCCGGAGCGGGCAACGGCGGCCCCCGGCGCCGGGCACAAGCTTCAGCCTGACGAAACCCTCTATGCCGTGGCCCGCAAATATAATGTGAGTCTCAAGGATTTGCAGGACTGCAACCAGATTGACAATCCCAACAAGGTTCGCGCGGGCTGCATTCTGCGCATTCCGGGCGAAAGGGCGGTCGCCGCGCCCTCGGCCGGAGGCTCCAGCGGTCGTGTGGGCAAGGCCGGTCGCAAGACCACCTATACGGTGCAGGCCAGGGACAGTCTCTGGAATATCGCGCGCAAGCACAATGTCAGCGTGGACGACCTCAAACGCTGGAACAATGTGGATGAAAAAAGCCTGCGCGCGGGCGCGACGCTGGTGGTGAACCTGGATTAG
>NZ_JBNPLS010000031.1:0-23325 GCF_050313595.1 Desulfovibrio sp. SGI.169
GGCTTTCAGGAAACGCAACCCCAAAAAACAAATGCACACGCTTTTTTATTGAACCCGCAGGGGAAACCTGGCCCCATTCAGAGGCTTCAAAACACCCAGCAGTTCATTGGCCTTTTGCACGTCTGCGCCTGTGATTATGGTAACAGTGCATTCCTTGCCAGTAGAGCCGAATATGGCTAATCCCACCGCATTCGGGTCTTTCTTGGCCTTTGGCCGCATTTCCGTCATGTAAAAGCCGTCTTTCTCCACCAGCTCGGTGGTGGCCATGCCTCCCTTACGCATATTGGCCGCCGTCTGCTCCGCTATGGTTCTGGCGTCCATCTCGGCTTTCATGGCGGTTATGGCCACGGCCATCTTTTTGTCTTCCGAGGCGAAAACGGCGCTCACCGCGCCATTGGGCATCTCTTTTGCCGGCTGCGGCATCACCCAGCCAGCGGGAATTTTAATCTCAAAGAATGCCGTCTTTACTTCCGCGCCCGCCTTCACTGCGCCAGTGGCGTTGCCTTTGGATTCAGCCTGCATGCTTGTTCCGAAAACAAACAGCGCCGTCAGCATGAACAAGGGAATAATTCTGCGCATGGCATCTCCTGCCGGTGAAGATAGAGTGTCTTGTTTTGTGAACGTTCAGGGAAGCTCCATAGTGCGTCAGGCCGCAAACGCTGACGAGAGCGGCATCGTATGGAAGCGCCGTCTTTTGTTCATTATACGGTGTAGTGGCGCAGCCAGCCCGCGTACTTGGGGTTCTCGCCCTTGGCCGCCCTGAAAAATTCCTTCTGCAGGTGCTTGGTCACGGGGCCCGCATGGCCCACGCCGATCTGGCGGTGATCCAGCTCGCGGATGGGCGTGAGCTCCGCCGCCGTGCCGGTGAAGAAGGCTTCGTCGGCGATGTAGAACTCATCACGGGTGAACTGCTGCTCTTCCACAGTGTAGCCCAGATCGCGGGCCAGGGCCACGATGGACTTGCGGGTGATGCCGCCCAGAATGGACGTGAGGGGCGTGGTCTTGATGACGCCCTCGCGCACGATGAAAATATTCTCCCCCGTGGCTTCGGATACAAAGCCGTTGGTGTCCAGCATGACGGCCTCGTCAAAGCCTTCCTCTTTCGCCTCGATCTTGGCCAGGATGGAGTTGATGTAGTTGCCCGACGCCTTGGCTTTGGACATGCAGGTGTTCACATGGCTGCGCGCGAAGGTGCTGGTTTTGACGCGGATGCCTTTGTCCAGGGCTTCGGCGCCGAGATAGGCGCCCCAGGGCCAGACCGCGATGATGGTCTGTATGGGGTTGTTGCCGGGGTATACGCCCATTTCGCCGTGGCCCACAAAGGAGAGCGGGCGGATGTAGCCCTCGGCCAGCTTGTTGGCCGTGAGGGTTTCAATGCAGGCTTCGGCCAGTTGCCCGGCGTTGTAGGGCAGCGTCATGCGCAGAATCTTGGCGGAGTTGAGCATGCGCTTGCAGTGATCCTCCAGGCGAAAGACGGCGGAAGTGCCGTCGGCGCAGGCATAAGCCCGAATGCCTTCAAAAATGGCGCTGCCATAGTGCAGGGCGTGGGTGAGCACATGAACCTGGGCCTGATCCCAGGGAACCATTTTTCCGTCAAACCAGATGAATTTCATCGTTTGCATGGCTAACCTCGCAAAGAGCCGCTGTGTGGGGCGCGGCGTCGTGAGCGGGCCGTGGGCCCGCGTGGCCGCGCAAGAGCAAAAATCTACTGAAAAGCGGCGCTCATGGCAAGCGCCGCTGGCGGGGCGAACGCCCTTTTGCGGAGGCGCGACAGTGAGCGGGCCTTGCGCGGGCATCCGCCCGGAATTAGTATATGCCCAAGGCGTCCGACGGCCCGTCCGCGGCCATGGACGCGCCTGTTTCATAAATTTCGGCACGGGAGGCTCCATGAAGCCGCGGAAGCACATGCCTGAACCTGAAAAAAGCGCCGCGCGGCTGGCTGACGCCGCGGTGGAGCAAATAGCGGCCTTTCCCGAAGACTACGCCCAGCATCAGCGCATTTTGTATGACCTGAAGACGGCGCTGGCGGATCTCGGCGCGGCGGAGCGCGCCGGGGCCGGCACGCGCGGCGTCGCGCTGTCCGACGAGCTCAGATGGCGGCTGGCCGGCGACATGCCCGATTTTTCCACTGAAGCCCTGTACCGGAAGCGCTCTTCGCTTGCGTCGCTGGGCGGCATAGTCTTTTTGGGCTATCTGCTGGGCGGTCTTTTGTCCACGCTGCTGGGCTGGCTGGGCATGGGCGGGGATATCATCCGGGTGGCCGCGGTCTGCGCCATGTTTTACGCTTCGGAATGCCTTTCGGCCAATCCGGGGGCGCGTTTGCGGCTGCTGGCCTTTCTGGGCCTCGGAACCCTGGCCGGCCTTGCCGCGGGCCTCATGTCGGGCATGTTGCGCCTGACCTCCTGGGCCGGCGTCAAGCGGGCGGTGTTCGGAGGCGGAGACTCCGCGCCGGGCCTGCTGAAGCGCTGCTGTCTGCTGCTGGGGGCCGCCTTTCTTTTTGTTTTTCTGTCCAAAAAGGTCACGGCCCTGGATGTGACGGCTTTCAGGCATTCGCTGCAAAAACAGGCCGCGGCGCGCATGCGCTGCCTGCTGGCCTTTTTTGACGAGCTGGATCGCCGCGAGGCCGAGCTGACCGAGCTGAAGGGCAGGCTGCATTCTGATCCGAATTCCGTGAAATGCCCCAAAAATGATTGCCTTCTCGCGCGGGACGTCATCGGGATGCTGGATGGTTTTGACGCTGACGCCCGGGCGTTTCTGGTCGAAAAGCTGGCCGCCGTGGGCTATGAGACTGATGGCGGCGAGGGCGATTTTCTGATCTGGAACGGCGCGGAGCACGAAAAACTGTATGAAACGGTGGGCCTGGTCAGAGACGGAGAGCGCTGCCGCATTCTCAGGCGGCACTATCAGGCGGGCGGAAGGATCGTCAGGGGCTATGCGCAGCGGGATGCCGGGGCGCAGGGTACGCCGCGGGAGCACGCATGAAAACCATCGGCATTGATCTTGGAACCACCAATACCTATATTTACGGAAGCGACGGCGTCGCTGCCGAACCCTTTCCGCTGACGCTGCCGCGCATCAGCGATGAAAACGGCTGCATAGCCACAGTGGTATTGTATGAGAACCGCAGGCCCCTGCTCATCGGCAACATTGCGGAAAGCGAATACCACACCAACCGCGCCGCCATGCCCGCGCGCGTCCTGCGCGGCCAGTTCAAGCCCGAAATCGCCCACGGCGATTCCGAGGCTGCGGAATGGATGACGGACTTTCTGCGCCACCTGCGCGCGGCGCTGCCCGAAGGCGTGCTGGAGCCTGAAAGCCGCGTTTATGTTGGCATGCCCTCCCGAACCAGAGAAGACTTCAGCCTCAATCTGGCGCGGTGCTTCACGCGGGCCGGCTGGCCCCGCCCCGCCTTTGTCAGAGAGTCGGACGCGGCCATGATTTCCTGCCTTCAGTCCGGGGCTCTGGGCATTGACGATATCGAAAACAGGGCGCTTATTCTGGACTTTGGCGGCGGCACCTGCGATTTCACCAGTCTGGAAAGCATGGATGTGCTCCAGAACGGCGGGGACCCCCTGTTTGGCGGGCGTCTGTTCGATGACCTGCTGTTTCAGGTTTTCTGCCGCAAAAATGAGCTTTTCCGGCGGGAGGCGCCCGCATCCGGCTATGAGTATTATCTACACTGGATTCAGTGCAAGGCCGAGAAGGAGCGCTTTTCGGACGCCGTGGCCCTGGACGGGGCGGCGGGGGCAAGCCTGCACGCCGTGTGGCATGACGCCCGCGGAAACAGGCGGGACGCCTATGTGCGCGACTATACGCGGGAGGATTTCATCAGGGATGCGGAAAACTACGCGGCCACGGAAAGCCTGCGCGCCATGCTCAGCCAGTATGCCGACAGGGGGGGGCTGAGCCCGCAGGCCAGGGAGCTGCTGCAAGGCAGGCGCATCGGCCTGCTCTCTTGGTTCAGAAGCATTCTGGACGGCATTGAGGGCCGGCGCGAGGTTTCACGGGTCATCCTCACAGGCGGCAGCAGCCGCTGGTTTTTCGTCCAGGACATGGCGCGCGAGCTTTTTCCCGCCGCCGTGTGCGCCACGAGCCGCCGCACGTATGAGGACATCGCATACGGCCTGGCCCTTTATCCGGTTCTGGCCGAGTCGCACGCCGCCGCGCGGGCGCTGCTGGGCGAAAAAATCGGGGCTTTCGCGGACCATGCCTGCGAAGTGGTGCGCAACATCGTGGCCAAGCATGCCGCATTCGCCGTGCGCCTGTGCACGGAGCGCATGGTGGAGCGGGACATCATGCCCGTGCTGGAAGAAGCCCAGCAAACGCAAAAAACCGTGGCGCAACTGGAGCGAGCCTTTGCGGAAAACATCCGCAACGATGCCGGGCTGCTGACCGTCATCCGGGAAAAGACGGAGGCCCTGCGCGAGGAAATTCAGTATGAACTGCGGCAGCGTTTCAGGACCTGGCTGCGTCAGAACGGCGTTCCCCTGGCTCCGCGCTTTGAATTTCCCGCGCGGGCGCTCAGCAAGGACTTTTTTGACGCCGTCAGCGTCAAGGTGTCGCGTCTGGCTTTTCTGAACATCATGGATTTCATGGCCTCGGCGGTGCTGCCCGGCATTGCCGCCTACGCCGTGGCCGGGGCCATAGCGCATACGGGCGAGGCCGTTTCCGCCGTGCTGGGCGGCGGCGCGGCCTTTGCGGGCGTCTGGGCTTTGGGAAAAGTTGCCAAGGGCTTTTTGTGGAAGCGCAAACTGCCCAGGTTTTTCCTCACGGAAGGCAACCGGCGAAAAATTGTGGAGAAAAACAAAGTCTATATCGAAGCGGCGCTGGGCAAGGCTTTCGAGGAAGTCCAGGCCGGGCTGGCGGAGGATGCGGAACGCAGGCTGCGCCATGCCCTTGACGCCATGCTGGCTCGGCTGACGGTGCTGAATCAGGTGCGCTGCGCTCGGCCCTAGGGTCTGCCCGCAAAAGTGGACGCTGCAAAACCCGCATTTTTCGCATGACTGTGCAAAGCATTTTTGCAATGAGGCGCCAGGCCCAGAAAGCTCTGGCCCGGCGAGGCCGCATGGCGTATGATCCCCCGCAACATTCACCATTATCGCTCAAGGCGGAGCAGGCATGAAAGAAAGCGCAGTGCTGGGCATTGACGCGGGCGGCACCCATACCGACGCGGTGCTGATCACGGGCAACGGGGCGCGCCCGCGTCTGGCGGCATGGGCCAAGGTCGGAACCCGGCATGACGACCTGCCCGCCTCGGTGCGGGAAGTGCTGGCGGCCCTGGCCGGAGAACTGGGCGGCAGGGATGCGGCGCTTCTGTCCACGGTGAAGCGCGTGACGCTGGGCGCCACCCTGGCGGTCAACGCTCTGGTGCAGGGCCGTGCCGACAGCGTGGGGCTGGCGCTTTCCGCCGGGCCGGGGCTGGACCCCGCGCGTTTCGGCCTGGGGGAACATGTGTGCGTGGTTCCCGGCGGCCTGGACCACCGGGGCGTGGAGGTCAGCCCCCCGCAAACCGGAGAGCTGGCCCGGCGGGCGGCCCGCTGGCGTGATGAAGGCGTGGCCGCCGTGGCCTGCGTGGGCAAGTTCTCGCCGCGCAATCCGGCCCACGAGCGGGCTATGGGCGCGGCGGCCGTCAAGGCGTCGGGCCTGCCCGTCACCCTTGGGCATCGGCTGTCGGGGCAGCTCAATTTTCCCCGCCGGGCGGCCACAGCCTATTACAACGCGGCTGTGCAGCGCCTGCACAACGATTTTCTGGACGCTGTGGAGGGGGCCTTGAGCTGGGCGGGCATTCACGCCGTCCCCCATCTGCTCAAGGCTGACGGCGGCGCGGCGCCCACATCGCTTTCACGGCGTGAGCCGGTGCAGTCCATTCTGTCCGGCCCGGCGGCCAGCGTCATGGGCGTCATGGCCCTCTGCCCGGAAACGGAGCACGGCTGCTCCCTGCTGCTGGACATGGGCGGCACCACCACGGACATGGCCCTGTTTCTTGACGGTTCGCCGGTTATCGACCGTGACGGCATGATGCTGCGGGGCCGCCGGACATTGGTGCGCGCCATGGCTTCCATATCCATCGGCGTGGGCGGGGATTCGCTGCTTGCCGTGGATGGCGCGGGTCAGAACGCGCGCGTGCATACCGGCCCGCTGCGTCAGGGCCCGGCCCTGGCCTTCGGCGGCGCGCGGCCCACCCTGTTGGACGCCCTGAACACGCTGGACGGCGAGGACGCCCCCGGCGCTTCCGCTGACCGGGGCAATCTGGCCGCCTCCCGCGAGGGGGTGGCGGCGCTGGCCGCCGCCCACGGTCTGGATGCGCGCGCCCTGGCCCAAAAGGCCGTGGACGACGCGCTGACGCAGGTGGCGGGGGCCGCGCGCGAACTTGTGGAGGGCGTGAACGCCCGGCCCATTTATACCCTGGCCGCGCTCAGGGCCGCGCGAGAGGCGCGGCCCCAGCGCGTCTGGCTGGTGGGCGGCCCGGCGGACTGCATCCGCCGGCGTCTGAGCGCGGCCCTGGGGCTGCCGGTGGCCAGTCCGCCGCACGCCGCCGTGGCCAATGCCGTGGGCGCGGCCCTGACCCTGCCCACGGCCGGGCTGGAAGTTTACGCGGACACGGGGCTCGGCCTGTTGCGCGCGCCCGCCCTGGATCTGGAAGAGCGCATCAGCAGGGGATATACGCTGGATGCCGCCGAACGCCGGGCTAGGGAGCTGCTGGCCGCCCATCTGGCCGCCGAAGGCGCGCCGGACGCGGTCGTGGAAGTGGTGGAGGCGAACCTTTTCGCCACGCTGGACGACGGCGGCTATGGCTCCAGGGATATCCGGGTGGCCTGCCAGGTGGCGCCGGGCATTGCGGGACGCCTGGCCCCGGCATAAGGGAGCTCCCATGCGCATGGTTCTTTTTGAGCCGGAAATCCCGCCCAACACCGGCAATGTGGCCCGGCTCTGCGCGGCCACAGGCACGGAGCTGCACCTCATCGAGCCGTTGGGCTTCAAGCTGGAAAACCGCTACCTCAGGCGCGCGGGACTTGATTACTGGCCCAATGTGCGCCTGTTCGCCTGGCCGGGCTGGTTCGCTTTCGCCAGGCGGGCCGGCAGGCCCGCCGCCGAACGCTGGATCATGACTTCGGCCAGGGGCCGTTGCGGCAGCACGCCCCTGCAGCATTTTGCCTTTGCCCCGGAAGACTGCCTGATTTTCGGGCCTGAGACGCGCGGCCTGCCGCCGGAAATGCTGGACGCCTCGCCGCATCATGTGCGCATTCCCATGCGCGAGGGCGGGGTGCGCAGCCTGAATCTCTCCACCGCGGCGGGCATTGCGCTGTACATGGCCCTGGCCTCCTGCGGCCTGCTGGAACAATGGATCTGAGCCTCGCGGCGCATCTCTTCCCGTATTCGGTATGGGATTGCTGGTGGCTGGCCCCGCTGGCCCTGCTGCTGGATCTTTGGCTGGGCGACCCCCGGTTGCCCTGGCCGCATCCGGTCTGTTTCGCGGGCCGGCTGCTGTCCCGGCTGGAAGGCCCGGCCCGGCGCGGGATGTCGCATGGCGGCCCGGCCGGTGAAAAATGGCGCGGCCGTCTGGCGGGTCTGGCCTGTCTGCTCTTGCTGGTCGGCGCGAGCGGGCTGACGGCCCGGCTGCTGCTTGCGCCGCCCGTGCTTGGGCTTGTGGCGGCGGTGTATCTGGCCTGGGCCGGGCTGGCCATGGGCAGCCTGCTGAAAGCGGGCGGGGAAGTGCTGCGCGAGGTGGAGACGCGGCCCGAAGCCCAGGCGCGCAAGGCCGTCTCCCGGCTGGTCAGCCGGGAGACCGGCAGTATGGACCGCCCGCAGCTGCGCAAAACCCTGGCCGACACCCTGTCGGAGAATTTCACCGACGCGCTGCTGGCCCCCCTGTTCTGGCTGCTGCTGGCCGGGCCCGTGGGCCTGTGGGTGTACAAGGCCATGAGCACCGCGGATTCCATGTGGGGCTATCTGACCCCGCGCTGGCGCTGGCTGGGCTGGGCCGGCGCGCGGGGGGACGACTGTCTGGCCTTTGTGCCGGCGCGCCTGTCTGTGGCGGCCTTGCGGCTGACGGACGCTCTGGTTCGGCGGCTGCGGCCCGCCGCGCGGCTCTGGGACGGCCGCTGGCCGGGCCTTGCCCTTGTGGCGCGCCAGGCGGCGGGCATGCCCAGCCCCAATTCCGGCTGGTCCATGACCGCTTGCGCCTGGCTTTGCCGGGCGCGCATGGCAGGGCCTTCGGTCTATTTCGGCGCTCTGACGGACAAGCCCTGGCTGGGCCCGCCGGAGGGCGAGGCCGCGCCGTGGGACAGGGCCCGCCTGCTGGCCTTGTGCGCGCTTATGCGCTATAGCGCCGTATGCGGGGGCCTGTTTCTCTGGCTGGCCTGCCTTGCGCTTCGCATGCTGCTCTGAGGGGTGTTTCATGGTTCTGGCTTTGTACGTCATCTGTCTGACCGTGGGATTTCTGGTGGGCGTCACGGGCGTGGGCGGCATTCTGATTCCTCCGGCCCTGATTCTGCTGAGCGGGCTTGACGCCCACACGGCTATGGGCACGGCGCTGGCCTCCTTTCTGCCGCTGGGGCTGGCGGGCGCATGGCTGTATCGCCGTCTGGGCCGCCTGAATCTGGCCGAGGCCGCGCCCTTTGTGCTGGGCGGGCTGGCCGCCGCCGGGCCCGGCGCGCTGCTCAACGCCCGCGTGCCGGGCGGGCCGCTGATAGCGCTGCTGGCCCTGCTGATCATATTCGCGGGTTTTTGCGCCTTCCGGCCGCCACGCGCGGGCGCTGGCGAAAGGCGCTTCTGGCAGCGCCGCGGCGGCGTTTTTCTGATAGGGGCCGTAACCGGCCTGCTGGCCGGCCTCACGGGCGCGGGCGGGCCGGTGCTTTCCATCCCCTGGATGGTGGCGGCGGGCTTTGCGCCCCTGTCGGCCGTGGCCCTGTCCATGCCCTATATGGCGGCCACGGCGCTTTCCGGCACTGTGGGCAACTGGAGCGGCGGGCATGTGGACTTTGGCCTGCTGCCCATGCTCTGCCTTGTGGAAACGGCCGGCTTTTTCGGCGGCGTGGCTGTGGCGCGGCGCATCTCGGCCTGGCTGCTGCGCCGGATCATCGGCGCGGTCTGTTGCGGCCTGGGCGTTTTTTTGCTTGTGCGTCAGCTCATGTCTTAGCATACTCGGGCCATGAATATCGCCGCCGTCTTCATCCGGCGCCCGGTCGCCACCGCCCTGATCATGCTGGGCATGCTCTTTTTCGGCGCCACGGGCTACATGTCTCTGCCGGTCAATCAACTGCCCAATGTGGACTTTCCCACCATCCAGGTCATGGCCGACCTGTCCGGGGCGGACCCGGAGACCATGGCCGCCTCCGTGGCCACACCGCTGGAAAAGGAATTTTTCACCATTGCCGGCATTGACTCCATTTCTTCAGTCAATGCCGCGGGCCGCACCCGCATCACCATTCAGTTCGCGCTGGACAGGAATATAGACGCGGCGGCCCTGGACGTGCAGTCGGCCATCGGCCTGGCCCAGCGCCGCCTGCCCTCCAGCATGACCACGCCGCCCAGCTTCCGCAAGGTCAACCCGGCGGACATGCCCATTCTCTACCTGCGGGTTTCCTCGCCCACCCTGCCCCTGTACCAGCTCAACGAATACGCGGATACGCTCATCGGCCAGCGCCTGTCCATGGTGGAGGGCGTGGCCCAGGTGATCATCTACGGGCAAAAAAAATATGCCGTGCGCGTGCAGCTGGACCCGGACGAACTGGCCTCGCGCGGGCTGGGCATTGACGAAGTGGCCGACGCCGTGGCCGCCGCCAACTCCATGCTGCCCACCGGTTCGCTGGAGGGCGCGCAGCGGGCCAGCTCCATCAAATCATCGGGCCAGTTGCTCAACGCGCGGGCCTTCCGGGATACGGTGGTGGCCTACCGCAACGGCGCGCCCGTGCGCCTGCGCGACCTGGGCACGGTGGTGGACAGCGAACAGCAGGACAAGCAGATTTCATGGAGCAACGGCGGCGCGCCCAGCATCACCCTGGCCGTGGAGCGCCAGCCCGGCACCAACACCGTGCAGGTGGTGGACGCCATCAGGGCGCTTTTGCCCGGTCTGGAACGCCAGTTGCCGCCCTCGGTCAGTGTGGACGTTTTTTACGATCGCTCGGAATCCATTCGCGAATCCGTGGCCGATGTGAAGTTCACCCTGATTCTCACGGTTTTTCTGGTGGTGCTGGTCATCTTCATCTTTTTGCGCAATCTGCCCGCCACGATCATTCCCAGCCTGGCTCTGCCCATGTCGGTCATCTCCACCTTCGCGCTCATGGCCGTGCTGGGCTACAGCCTGGACAACCTTTCGCTCATGGCCCTGACCCTGGCCGTGGGCTTTGTGGTGGATGACGCCATTGTCATGCTGGAAAACATCGTCCGCCATCAGGAGATGGGCAAGGATCCGCTCTCGGCCGCCTATGACGGCTCGGCGGAAATCGGCTTCACCATTGTGTCCATGACCATCTCGCTGGCCGCCGTGTTCATTCCCGTGCTGTTCATGGGCGGCATTGTGGGGCGCCTGTTCCGCGAATTCGCGGTGGTCATCATCACGGCCATTCTCTGTTCCGGCGTGGTTTCGCTGACGCTGACGCCCATGCTCTGCGCCTATTTTCTGAAGGCCGGGCAGAAGCACAGGCCGGGGCATGAAGGCGTGTACGGCGCGCTGGAGCGCGTGTTCGACCGTCTGGCGGCGGCCTATGCCCGCTCGCTGGCCTATGTGCTGCGCCACCGTCTGGCCGCGCTGTACTGCTCTCTGGGGCTGCTGGGGCTGACCCTCTGGCTGGGCGTGGTCATGCCCAAAGGTTTTCTGCCCTCCGAGGACATGGGTTTTCTGGTGGCCAGCACCGAGGCGGAGCAGGGCGTCTCCTTTCAGGGCATGGTGGCGGCTCAGCACGCTCTGGACCCCCTGCTGGAAAAACAGCCGCATGTGGCCATGTTCAACTCCGTGGTGGGTATTGTGGGCTCCAGCCAGAGCATGAACAACGGCAATCTGCTCATGCGCCTCAAACCTCACGACCAGCGGCCGGGCATCGAAAGCGTGGCCCAGCGCCTGCGGCGGGAGCTGAACGCCTCCCCGGCATTGCGGATATTTGTGCGGGTGCCCCCGGCCATCAATATCGGCGGGCGCTCCTCCAAGGCGCTCTACCAGTATACCCTTTCCGGCCCGGACATGGAGGCGCTTTACGACAGCGCCCAGAAGGTGGAGGAGGCCCTGCGCAAGCTGCCCCAGATTCAGGACGTGAACAGCGATCTGCAACTCAAGAACCCCGAATTGCGTGTGACCATCGACCGCAACCGCGCGGCGGCCCTGGGCGTGAGCCCGCAGCAGATCGAGCTGGCCCTGCAATCGGCCTACGGCTCGCGCGAAATTTCCACCATCTACGCGCCTAGCAATGATTACAAGGTCTTTGTGGAATTGCAGAAACGCTTCCAGCAGGACAGTTCGGCCCTGTCCCGCCTCTATGTGCGCTCCAGAGACGGCGATCTGGTTCCGCTGGACGCCGTGGCCAGCCTTTCGCCCGGCGTGGGGCCCATCGCGGTGAATCACAACGGTCAGTTCCCGGCGGTGACCATTTCTTACAATCTGCGGCCCGGCGTGGCCCTGAGCCACGGCGTGGGGGCCGTGGAAGCGGCGGCCCGCCCCCTGCTGCCCGACTCGGTAAACGCCGAATCCCAGGGCACGGCCCAGGCTTTCCAGAATTCCCTCAAGGGGATGGGCTGGCTGCTTGTGCTGGCCATTGTGGTCATTTATCTGGTGCTGGGCATCTTGTATGAAAGCTTCATCCATCCCCTGACCATCCTTTCCGGCCTGCCCTCGGCGGGCTTCGGCGCGCTGGCCACGCTCTGGCTGTTCGGGCTGGAGCTGGACCTGTACGGCTTTGTGGGCGTGATCATGCTGCTGGGCATCGTCAAGAAAAACGCCATCATGATGCTGGACTTCGCGCTGGAGGCCCAGCGGCGCGACCCCTCCGTCACGCCCCTGGCCGCCATCACCGAGGGCTGTCATGTGCGTTTCCGGCCCATCATGATGACAACCATGGCCGCGCTCATGGGCGCGCTGCCCATCGCCATCGGCATCGGGGCCGGGGCCGAGGCCCGGCGGCCTCTGGGCCTGGCCGTGGTGGGCGGCCTGTGCTTTTCGCAGATTGTGACCCTCTACATCACGCCGGTATATTACTACTATATGGAGAAGTTCTCCCGGCGACTGAACGGCAGCTATGGCGGGAGGTTCCATGACGACGCGAGGGCGTCCGCCGGTTCAGGCGTGTGAGCGACCGCGCGCAAGCGCCCCTTCCTGTCGCCGTTGCGGGCGGTGCTGCCTGCGCGGCGGCCCGACCCTGATGTGTGAAGACGCGTCCCTGCTGGCCGGGGGCGCGCTGCCGCCGGCCTCTCTGGTCTGTCTGCGGCGCGGGGAATGGGCGCGCGACGACGCGCGGGCCGTGTTGCGGCCTCTGGAAGGGGAACTGCTCAAGATCGCGGGCACGGGCGAGGCCGCGCATCCCTGGCGCTGCCTGTATTACAGAAACGGCGGGGAGGGGGCGTCCTGCGGCATCTACGACCGCCGCCCCGCGCAGTGCCGGGCGCTGTTCTGCGCGGACACCGCGCCCCTGGAGGCAATGCTGGCCCACGGCGGGATGCTGGATCGCCGCGCCGCCCTGGAAACCCTGGCGGATCAGGCGCTGCATCCCGTGGCCCCCGCCCTTTGTCTGGAGCTGATCAACGCCCATGACGAGGCCTGTCCGGCGGGTCGCGCGCTGGCTCTGGCCGCGGCGCTGGGCTTTCGGCCGCGCGGCGCGCTCACGGGCGGCGGCCCGCTTTCGGTCGGCGGGGGGGAGGCCGCGCGCGCCGAACTGGCCGGGATGGTTCGTTACGATGCGGCCTTTCGCGAGCTTTGCGTCACGCGCGGGGGCGCGCCGGCGTCATGGCTGCCTTTTCTTCTGGGCAGGCCGCTGACTGTCCTGCTGGCGGAAGTGGGCCTGCGCGCGGCGGCGGGTTGATCGGTCGGCGTCGTCCGTCGCGCAGGTTGACAGAAGCCCGCGCCCGCCCTATCTTTGCCGCAGCCGCATTCCGGCCGCACAGTAACTGTAAAGGATGTAGCCATGCCCTTGTGCAGCGTTGAAGAAGCCATTGCCGATATCCGTCAAGGCAAAATGGTCATTCTGGTGGACGATGAGGATCGTGAAAACGAAGGCGACCTGACCATGGCCGCCGAGCACGTTACGCCTGAAGCCATCAATTTCATGGCCCGTTTCGGGCGCGGCCTGATCTGCCTGCCCCTTGCCCCGGAACTGACCGACCGCCTGCAACTGCCGTTGATGACCCAGCGCAACGGTTCACGTTTCGGCACCAACTTCACGGTGTCCATCGAAGCCCGCGAGGGCATTTCCACAGGCATTTCGGCGGCGGACCGCGCCGCCACCATCAGGGCCGCCGTGGCGGACAACGCCCGGCCCGACGACCTTGTGTCGCCCGGCCATGTCTTTCCGCTCCGGGCCAGGGCGGGGGGCGTGCTCGCGCGCACGGGGCAGACGGAAGGCAGCGTGGATCTGGCCCGTCTGGCCGGGCTCAAGCCGGCGGCCGTCATCTGTGAAATCATGCGCGACGACGGCAGTATGGCCCGCATGCCGGATCTGGAAAAATTCGCCGCCGAGCACCATATCAGGATTGCGGCGGTGCGCGACATCATCCGCTACCGGCTGGAGCGCGGCCAGGTGTCGGTGCGTTGCGACGCGCATGCCCATCTGCCCAGCCTTTATGGCGACTTCACGGTATACGCCTATGAAAGCGAGATGGAGCCGGGCACGCATCTGGCGCTGGTCAAGGGCGACATCAGCGGGCCGGAACCGGTGCTGGTGCGGGTGCACAGCCAGTGCCTGACCGGCGACGCGCTGGGTTCCCTGCGTTGCGACTGCCGGGGCCAGCTTGGCGCGGCCTTGCGCCAGATAGAGAAGGAGGGGCGCGGCGCGCTGCTCTACATGCGGCAGGAAGGGCGCGGCATTGGCCTGGCCAACAAGATTCGCGCATATGCCCTGCAGGATCAGGGGTATGACACGGTGGAGGCCAACCGTATGCTGGGCTTCCCCGATGATTTGCGCGATTACGGCGCCGGCGCGCAGATTCTGGTTGATCTGGGCATTCGCAAAATCCGCCTGCTGACCAATAATCCCAAGAAAATTGTGGGCCTTTCGGGCTATGGCATTGAGATTGTGGAGCGCGTGCCCATTGAAGTCGAAGCCTGTTCGGAAAACGAAGCCTATCTGCGCACCAAGAAAGAGAAAATGGCGCACCTGCTCAGCGGCATCCGCTGCCATTGATACGGGTTGGCAATGAATTTGTCCAAACCGCTCTGGCGACAGCGGTGGCTGACACCCGCGCCGAATGAGCGTCCAGGCCGCGTTCTGGGCGCGAAAGGACGGCAGCGACCATTCTCATAACATGATTTTGAGCTTTTTTGCTCCGGCGTTTCAATGCCGCCGGCCTCGCGGCCCGCTTTGTCGGGTCGCGGCGCCGGCGGCGCGCCGTTTCCGGCTTTGGAGCGCGCCCGCCTCAGGCTGCCGGCGCGAGGCGGTTTTTCACGGGCGGCATTGACGAAAGAGCTCTTCGGCTTCATACTGTAAACAGGAATAATTCTTTTTAGAGCGCGATGTTTTTGAAAACGTATTCGCTCTGGCGGTCGCGAGAGCGGGCGTACGCGCCGTAATGATTGAAGCTCGGGGTGTTTCAATCGAAAATGTTCCAACTGAAAGGGCGAGGCATGAGGCACTGGCTTTTCAAGACGGAGCCGGGCTGTTTTTCCTGGCGGGATTTGCAAAATTCTCCCCGCGAAACCACAGCCTGGGACGGGGTTCGCAATTATCAGGCCCGCAACTTCATGCGCGACATGCGGGTGGGGGACTTGGGCTTTTTCTACCACAGCGGGCAGCAGCCCGCCATTGTGGGGATTGTGGAGGTGGTGCGGGCGGCCTACCCGGACTTCACGGCGCAAGACCCGGAAAACCGGCACTTTGACCCCAAAGCCACACCAGAAAAGCCCGTCTGGGAAATGGTGGACGTGCGGCTGCGGCGCGCCCTGCCGCGCCCGCTGAGCCGCAAGGAACTGGCGGGCTGGCCTGAGCTGGCCGGCATGGAACTGATGAAGCGCGGCAGCCGTCTTTCGGTGCAGCCCGTGGAGGCCGCGGCCTTTGCCTTTATCTGCGGTCTGGCCGGGGTTGAGCGCCCCTGAGTTTCCGGCGGGGCCGGTCAGAGCGCGGCCCGGGAGTTGAAACTTGCTGCTATGCTGCTTGTGATACCACCGCTTTTTTTGGGGATGTCCTCTTTGCAAAAATGACAAAGCAGGCTATACAGGCACATTGTGCAAAGAATCTCAAGCGATGGCGCGTCGTTTTGCGCCCGCGGGCGCATATTTCATGGTCTTCGCCGGTGCAACCGCGCGCTGCCCATGCGCCGCAATTCAGCATAATCAAGACGATGCGAGAGCGTACAAGGAGGTTTCATGGCAAGTCAGGCGTTGATCAAAGATTTTGAAGACCTGATCGGCAAAGAGAACGTCTTCACATCCGAGGCTGATCTGCAGAGCTATTCCTTTGACTCTGCGGTGCTTGAACCCGTTGTGCCGGCGCTGGTGCTTCGGCCCACTTCCACCGAGCAGTTGGGGCTTTGCGTCAAAAAGCTCTATGACAACGGCATTCCCATGACAGTGCGCGGGTCGGGCACCAATCTGTCCGGCGGAACCATTCCGGACCACAGCGACACAGCGGTGGTGCTGACCACCGGCCTGAACCGCATTCTTGAGATCAACTCCAACGATCTTTACGCCGTGGTGGAGCCGGGCGTGATCACCGCCGATTTCGCCGCCGCCGTGGCCAAGAAAAATCTGTTCTATCCGCCGGACCCGGGCTCGCAGGCCGTGTCCACCATCGGCGGCAACATCGCCGAAAACGCGGGCGGTCTGCGCGGTCTGAAGTACGGCGTAACCAAAGACTATCTCATGGGCGTTGAGTTTTTCGACGCCACGGGCGAAACCGTCAAAACCGGCTCACGCACGGTGAAGTGCGTCACCGGCTACAACCTGGCGGGCATGCTGGTGCAGTCCGAGGGCACGCTGGGCGTCATTTCCCAGGCCATCCTCAAGCTGGTGCCGCCGCCCAAGGCCTCCAGGGCGCTGATGGCGGTTTTCGACGACATACAGAACGCCGCCGAGGCCGTGGCCGGCATCATTGCGGCCCATGTGCTGCCCTGTACCCTGGAGTTTCTGGACAACAACACCATCGTGCGCGTGGACGACTTCACCAAGGCGGGGCTGCCCCGTGACGCGGCGGCCATTCTGCTCATAGAGGTGGACGGCCATCCCGCCCAGGTGGCGGACGACGCCGAGGCCGTGGAGCGCGTGCTGAAGGAAAACAGGGCCGTGGCCGTGCATGTGCCCAAGGACGCGGCGGAAAAGTTCAAACTCTGGGAAGCGCGGCGCATGGCCCTGCCGGTGCTGGCCCGCTGCCGCCCCACCACGGTGCTGGAAGACGCCACCGTGCCCCGTTCGCAGATTCCGGCCATGATGAAGGCCGTCAACCAGATTGCCGCCAAATACAGGGTTGAGGTGGGCACCTTCGGCCATGCCGGCGACGGCAATCTGCACCCCACCTTCCTTTGCGACAGGCGTGACGCTGAGGAATTCAAGCGGGTGGAGGCGGCCATTGACGAAATGTTCGACACGGCCATCAAGCTTCAGGGCACCCTGTCGGGCGAACACGGCATCGGCACGGCCAAAGCCAAATGGATGGAAAAAGAAACCTCGCGCGGCACTATACTGTTTTCGCAGCGGCTGCGCCGCGCCCTGGACCCCAAGGGGCTGCTCAATTCCACTAAGTTAGTGGGGATTTAGCGTATGAATACTCTGCACGAACTGGCCCGACGCCTCATGGCGCTGGACGACAGGATCACCGCGTGCATGAAGTGCGGCATGTGCCAGTCGGTCTGTCCCATGTTCGGCGCTTCCGGCAAGGAAGCCGACGTGGCGCGCGGCAAGCTTTTTCTGATCAACAACATGGCGCACGAACTGCTGAAAGACCCTGAGGCCCTGGCCGACAAGCTCGGTCGCTGCCTGCTCTGCGGCTCGTGCCAGGCCGCCTGCCCTCCGGGCGTGAAAATCATGGAAGTTTTCATGGAGGCGCGTGAGCTGGTCAACGCCTACATAGGCCTGCACCCGGTAAAGAAAATGGTTTTCCGCACCCTGCTGGCCAAGCCCGGCCTGTTCAACTTTGCCATGCGCGTGGGCGCGCCCATGCAGGGCCTGATCTTCCGCAAGACCGGCGACGCCCAGGGCACGATCTGCGCGCCCATGCTCAACTTCATGCTGGGCGACAGGCACATCCGCCCCCTGGCGTCAAAGCCCCTGCATGCCGCGCACGGCGCGCTGGACGAAGCCCGGCGGGCCGGCGGTCTGAAGGCGGCCTTTTACCCCGGCTGTCTGGGCGACAAAATGTACACCGAGATGGCCGAGGCCTGCCTCAAGGCGCTGCGCCATCACAAGGTGGCGGTTTTCATGCCTGCGGGCCTGGCCTGTTGCGGCATCCCCGCGCTTTCCTCCGGAGACGCCGAGGGCATGCTCAGACAGATGAAGGTCAACCTTGACGCGCTCTGCAAGGGCGATTTTGACTATCTGCTGAGCCCCTGCGGCTCCTGCGCCGCCACCATCAAGGAACTCTGGCCGCGCTACGCCGGACGCCTGGGCGACCCGGAACGCAGGCAGGCCGAAATGCTGGCGGAAAAGACCATGGATATCAACGCCTTTCTGGTGGATGTGCTCAAGGTGGAAGCGGCGACGCCCTCGGCCGGGGCCGTGCCCGTTACCTATCATGACTCCTGCCATCTCAAGAAGTCGCTGGGCGTGAGCGCGCAGCCCCGCACGGTCATCGCGGCCAATCCCGGCTACGCGCTGACGGAAATGGCCGAGGCCGACCGCTGTTGCGGTTGCGGCGGTTCCTTCAACCTTTTTCACTATGACTATTCCCGTCGGATTGGCCAGCGCAAGCGCGACAACGTGGTTGCCACCGGCGCGCTGGTGGTGGCGGCGGGCTGCCCGGCCTGCATGATGCAGCTTGAGGATGTGCTTTCGCACAATAAGGATGCCGTGCGCGTCAAGCATCCGGTGGAAATTTACGCAGAAAGCCTGAAGTAGGCGTATGCGGATCGGCCGCGCGGGCCGGTTCGCGCTCTGCACCAAAGCCGTTCAAAGGAGTAACGTATGCCCCCTGTGAACCTGGAACTGGTAGAGGCCTTCAGCGCCAAAGCCGCCATCGTCAACGCCGTGGTGCAGGAAGTGCCGTCTATGGCGGCGGCCCTGCAGTATGTGGTGGACGTTTGTGAAAACAAGGCTCCGGCCGAACTGCTGGCCGACGAACCCGGCGCGGAGAAAGGCCCCCTCGGCCCCAACAAGGTGCCCACCCGCGTGCAGCGCGTCGTGGCCGCGCCCGACCTCGGCGATGAGGATTTCGCCGTTTTGTCCAGGGCCTGTGAGGAAAAAGGCTTTGTCTGCCAGCGCGACGGCCTGCGCAACCGTCTGGCCGGCATTGACGTGGGCCTGTCCCGCGCCCTGGCGGGCGTGGCCGCCAGCGGCACCTGCCTGATGAACACCGACAACGAGGATGTGCGTCTGGCCGGGATGATTTCCGAAATTCACATCATCCTGCTGCGCAAATCCGAAATCTATCCCGACCTGCCGTCCATCGCCCCGTTGCTGCGCGAGCGCATGAATGCCGCGCCCGCCACCTACACCACGCTGATTACCGGCCCAAGCCGCACCGCGGACATTGAGCGGGTGGGCGCCGTGGGCGTGCACGGCCCGCTGGAACTGCACATCATTCTTCTGGAGGACTGAGGCCATGCATGAAGCGCCCAAATCTCTTTCCGACTACCGCAAGCAAATCGACGAGGCCTTGCAGGACGACTTCCTGCGGCGCACTCTGGACACCTTTGCCGTGTCTTACCGGGCCAACCGCGAGGCCGTGTTCAAGGAAGTGGACGAGCGCGGCCTCATTGCCAAGATAGCCGAAGCCAAGGACTACGCCTGCCAGCACATGGAGGAACTTTACCAGCAGTTCAAGGAGCAGGCGGAAAAACGCGGCGTGCATGTGCACCGCGCGGCCACGGCCAAGGAAGCCAACGAGATTGTCGCCCGCATCGCCAAAGAAAACAATGTCAAGCGGGTGGTCAAATCCAAATCCATGACCGCCGAGGAAATTCAGCTCAATCCCGCGCTGGAGGCCGAGGGCCTGATTGTGGATGAAACGGACCTGGGCGAATGGATCATCCAGTTGCGCCACGAAGGCCCGTCGCATATGGTCATGCCCGCCATTCACCTTTCGCGTTATCAGGTGGCCGACGACTTTACCAAGGCCACGGGCGAAAAGCAGGATTCCGACGTCCAGAAGCTGGTCAAGGTGGCCCGCGTGCAGTTGCGCCGCAAGTTCATCTCCGCGGATATGGGCGTCAGCGGCTGCAACTTTGCCGTGGCCGAAACCGGCGCCGTGTCCACCGTGACCAATGAGGGCAACGCTCGCATGGTCACCACCCTGCCGCGCGTGCATGTGGCCATCGCGGGTCTGGACAAGCTGATCCCCACGCTGGATCAGGCCCTCACGGCCCTGCTGGTCTTGCCGCGCAACGCCACGGCCCAGCGCCTGACCGCGTATGTGACCTGGATGTGCGGGGCCGGCCCCTGCGCTTCCGCGCCGGGCAACAAAAAGATCATGCATGTGATCTTTCTGGACAACGGCCGCTCAGAAATCGCCAAAGATCCGCTCTTCTCGCAGATATTCCGTTGCGTGCGCTGCGGCGCTTGCGCCAACGTCTGCCCGGTGTTCCGCCTGGTGGGCGGCCACAAGATGGGCTATATCTACATTGGCGCCATTGGTCTGATCCTGACGTATTTCTTCCACGGCAAGGACAAGGCCAAGGTGCTCTGCCAGAACTGCGTGGGCTGTGAATCCTGCGCCAATGTCTGCGCCGGCGGCATCGACCTGCCGCGCCTGATCCGCGAGATACGCAGCCGCGTCACGGAAGAGCAGGGCGGCGGCGCCCAGGCGGCCCTGCTGGCTTCGGTGATGAAAAACCGCAAACTTTTCCACAGCCTGCTCAAATTCGCCAAGTACGCCCAGAAGCCCCTTACCGGCGGAACCCAGTTCCAGCGGCATCTGCCGGCCATGTTCCTGGGCAAGCACGGCTTCAAGGCCCTGCCGGCCATTGCCAACAAGTCCTTCCGCGACCGCTGGCCGGAAATCGCGCCCAAAGCCCAGAACCCGACCATGCGGGTGGCCATTTTCAGCGGCTGCGCGCAGGATTTCGTCTATCCCGAGCAGCTTGAAGCCTGCGTGAAGATTCTGGCGGCCAAAAATGTGGCTGTGGAATTTCCCATGGAGCAGACCTGCTGCGGCCTGCCCCTGGAAATGATGGGCCAGCGCAAAACCTCCATCGAAGTGGCGAGACAGAACGTCCAGGCCTTCGCCGTGGGCAAGTACGACGCCGTCATCACCCTTTGCGCCAGTTGCGCCTCGCATCTGAAGCATGTCTACCCGAAGATTCTGGCCGAAGACCCTGAGATGCTGTCCCAGGCCAAACTTTTCGCGGACAAGGTCATTGACTTCAGCTCCTTTGTGCATGACAGGCTGGGCCTGAAAGCCGAGGACTTCACCAATTCCGGCGACAGAGTCACCTATCACGCTTCCTGCCACCTCTGCCGCGGCCTGGGCGTCAAGGAAGCTCCGCGCGAACTCATCGCGGATGCCGCCCAGTATGTGCCCTGCGAGGAGGAAGAGGTCTGCTGCGGCTTTGGCGGCACCTACTCCATGAAATTCCCGGAAATCTCGGCCCGGTTGCTGGAAAACAAGCTGAAGAACATCCGCGAAACGCGCGCCGACCGCCTGGTGGTGGACTGTCCCGGTTGCGTCATGCAGTTGCGCGGCGGCGCGGAAAAGACCGGTCTGAACGTCAAGGTGCAGCATATCGCTGAATTGCTGGCTGAAAACCTCAAGCGTTAGCGTATCTTCCAGGCCCGGCGCTTCAGCGCGGCGCGGAGTGCGCCGCGGGCTTTTGCGGACAGCCCGGGCTGAAATCGTGTCATGAAGGGGCGGCCCGGACAGGGCCGTCCCTTACCCCCGCCGTCAAAAACATCGGGGAAGACAGTCCGCTCAGAAGAAAAAAAGCGACACGCCCTTGCCTTGTTGTAGGCTTTTATATTATTCAGGAATAACTGGTATCCAAGTGTAGTTGCTCCGCGTGCCGGCGCGGGGGGAAGCGGGACTGGCCGGGGGAAATGCCGGGCGTTTTCCGTACTGAACGGCTTGCCCCGCGACCCCGGTTAACCAAGTAGGGAGGTCTTCATGTCTATTGGAATGCTGGCGTTACTGGCGGTCATCCCCATTGTGGTGGCCCTTGTCCTGATGGTGGGCATGCGTTGGCCCGCCACACGGGCCATGCCCGTGGCATGGCTGGCCTGCGTGGTCTGCGGCCTGATCGGCTGGAAACTGGATGTCATGTATCTGGCGGCGCTTTCGCTGCAAGGCGTGGTGGTTGCCGTGGGCGTGCTCATCATTGTGTTTGGCGCCATTCTTGTTCTTTACACCCTTGAGCAAAGCGGCGGCATGGAGACCATCCAGTACGGCATGCAGCATGTGAGCCGCGACCGGCGTCTTCAGGCCATCATCATCGGCTTCCTTTTCGCCGGCTTCATCGAAGGCGCGGCGGGCTTCGGCACGCCGGCCGCCCTGGCCGCCCCCCTGCTGCTGGGTCTGGGTTTCCCGGCCATGGCCGCCGCGGTGATCTGCCTGGTGTTCAACTCCGTGCCGGTGACGTTCGGCGCGGTGGGCACGCCGGTCATCGTGGGCTTCGGCTTTTTGAAAACGCCGGTGGCTGAAGCCGTGGCCGCCAATCCCGGTCTGCCCTTCTCTTCCTATGACGGTTTCTGCAAGGTGGTGGGCGAGTGGGCCACGCTGATGCACGCCCCCATGGCCATTATTCTGACCATCTTCATGCTCGGCTTCATGACCCGCTTTTTCGGCAAGGAGAAATCCTGGGCCATCGGCTTCCGGGCCTGGAAGTTCTGCGTATTTGCCGCTGTCTGCTTCCTGATTCCCTATCTGCTCTGCGCCTGGCTGCTCGGGCCTGAGTTCCCGCCCATGATCGGCGGCCTCATCGGCCTGGGCGTGGTGGTCTGGACCACCAAGAAAGGCTTCTGCGTGCCCAAGGACGTCTGGGGCTTTGCGCCGCCCAATGAGTGGGATCCCTCCTGGTCCGGCACCACGCCGGTGAGCACCAAGACCGAATTTCAGGCGCACATGAGCCAGTTCCAGGCCTGGTTGCCCTATGTGCTCATCTGCGCCCTGCTGGTGATTTCCCGCGTGCCGCAACTGGGCCTCAAGGGCTTTCTGACCGCCCAGAAGCTGAGCTTCAACAATATTCTCGGCTTCCAGGGCGTCAGCGCCAGCATTGATTATCTGTATCTGCCGGGCACCTTCTTCATCGTGGTGTCCCTGCTGACCATCCTGCTGCACAAGATGCCCGCCGCCGCCGTCAAGGCCGCCTGGGGCGAAAGCCTGCGCAAGATGAAGGCCCCGACCATCGCCCTGGTCTTCGCCGTGGCGCTGGTGTCCATCTTCCGCGGTTCCGGCGTCAATCCGGTGAACGCGCCCTCCATGCCGCTGGCCCTGGCCGAGGTTGTGGCCGCCGCCGCCGGCAGCATCTGGCCCATGCTGGCCGCTTTTGTGGGCGGTCTTGGCGCGTTCATCACCGGTTCCTGCACGGTTTCGGACCTGATGTTCGGCGAGTTCCAGTGGAACATGGCCGCCACCCTGGAGCTGCCCCGCCAGATCATTGTGGCCGCTCAGGGCGTGGGCGGCGCTATGGGCAACATGATCTGCGTGCACAACATCGTGGCCGCCTGCGCCGTGGTGGGCCTCTCTGGCCGCGAAGGCGAAGTGCTCAAGCGCACCTTCTGGCCCTTCTTGCTTTACGGCATTGTGGTGGGCCCCATCTGCTGGGCGCTCATCGCCGCCAATCCCAACGTGTTCTAAATTCTGATCCGCAAGCGTCCGGCCCCGGAGGGGCCGGACGCTTCGGCGCTGGTCATGCTTTCCTCTCTGCTTGCCGTCTGCGCGGGCGCGTCAGCCGGGGCCGCGCTGCGCTGGCTGCTCGGTCTGATCCTGAACCCCCTCTTTCCGCTCCTGCCATTGGGCACTCTGGCCGTCAACTGGCTGGGCGGCTATCTTATTGGCCTGGCGCTCAGTCTGTTCGCCTGTTTTCCCGCTCTGGGAGCCGAGTGGCGCC
>NZ_JBNPLS010000032.1:0-21302 GCF_050313595.1 Desulfovibrio sp. SGI.169
TCGCTGGGCGGCGTCAATGTTTTCCTTCAGGCTGGTCACCATCTGGCGTACCGACGCGTGCAGCGCGCGGATTTCACGCGGAGAGCGCGGATTCAAACTGATATGGGTATCCAGATGCCCCTTCGCAATTTCATTCGTTGCGTCGGTCAGCTGGCGCAAGGGGGAGCAGATAACCCGCACCACATACCAGGCCACCAGAAGTATCAGGGCCACGATGCCCAGGCTGAGCCATGGCAGGAACCTGGTAAGCCGGGCTTCGTGCTCTGCCACCAGGGCGGCGATGCGCTGCTGTTCGGTCTGCACGCCATCAATATAGACGCCGGTGCCGATGAGAGCATCCGTGCCCGGAATCAGGCAAATATAACTGAGTTTGGGCTGTTTGCCCGCGCCGGGCTTGTCAAAGATGTATTCCACAAAGCCGCCGCCGCTCTTGGCCGCTTTTATGAATTCCCGGATGAAAAAAGTGCCGTTGGAATCCTTGAGACCGCTGCAATCCTTGCCGTTCATGGACTTGTTGACAGGCACGTTAATGCGCGTGCCGTCGGTCGTGTAGGTGAAAAAGTAGCCTTCATCGTTGGGGAAAAAGCGCTGATAATCGGTAAGCTGTTCAATGAGGGCATATTGCTTCTGCCTGTCAGTGACGTCCTTGAGGCGTTTGCCCAGATTCTGCGCCTCCACCTCCACCACGCTTTTCAAGCTGTATTCGTATTTCTGGCGCAAGAGTTCGGTGATCTCAGGCATGGTGACGTCATCAAAAATTCGTTGTGATATCAGTGTACTGGCGGTGTACAAAGCGCCGACGCCCAGTAAAAAAATGGCGCACAGCGTGATGAGCCACATTCTGACGTTCATAGGCATTACCCTCCCGTAAAAAATTGAATATCTATATATAATGCCTTTTCGGTGCGAATTCAAATATCTTAAGCCTGCCGCGAGATTTTGGGGGGGCTGTCGAAATATCGTTTTTCATTGACCGTGAAAAAATCAAATGGCACGAGACCAGCCTACGGTTTGCAAGCCGTACCGGAGGCGCTCGTTTTCCGTTTTGAGCCTGTTGATAAGCGCCATGATATGGCCCCAGGGCAATTTTGCAGCAACTTGTTGCAAAAATTGGCTGTTCACCAAAAATTTCAGCCGCTGAACGCCGAAACGCCGCCGTTCCTCCGCCAGTTCCCGCAGGCGTCGGCGGAGGTGCCATCCCGGTTCTGTGGAGGAGGACGCCGCACAGTGCCGCGGTTGACGCCCAGTGTCGCGCAGGCCCGCCGCCGGGAGGCCGTGTATGCCGTCTGGACATACCGCGCGGCCTCTTTGCATGACGCGGGCTTCAGAAGTTTTTTGACAGGACATCCTTGAGGATGGAAATGTCCAGCGCCTGCTCGGCGCCATCTTCCCGAGCCGGGCGCTCTCCTCCTCAAGCCGGCGCAGGCGCATGGCGTCAGAAACATCCATGCCGCCATACCTTGCCCGCCACTTGCAAAAAGTGGCGTCCGAAATCCCGTGCCTGCGGCACAAGTCCACCACGCGCATGCCGGCTTCGGCCTGACGCAAGATCCCGATGATTTGCTCTTCGCTGAATCGACTCCGTTTCATGGCTGCGCTCCTATGCCAGGAACACTAACTTTTCAATGGATCAGTTTTTGGAGGAGGGGGCGTCTGAACCGGCTTGACGCGGACGGAAACGAACCAGGAGCATGGCATGATTTTGCCTTTTGGTCGGATAAGGTATAAAATACCACGGTCTTTTTCTGCCGGGCAGCCTTCGTATGCGAAGGGAATCGGCTTCATGAATTTCTGGAAATTTTCCTGCAGAGAACCGGAGCTTACTTGCACAGATAAATGATATCTTTTTTGGGAGATAGAGGTATGGCGTCCAACTTTGCGTTTCTGCGCGAAAAATTCCCGGAGCTGGCGGAACTTGGTGTTCTGGCCGAACGCTATCTGCGTTCGGATACGCAGTCCTGCCTGATGAAGGCGGGCCTGCTGTGCGAGGGCATGATCCGGGTCATGTTTGCCCTGGACGACATCACCTTGCCCGAGCGCTGCGACGCGGTGGAGCGTATCGACATTCTCCAGCGACGCGAAGCGCTTCCGGCGGATGTGGCCGCCGCCTTCCACCTGATGCGCAAGGCCCGCAACAGGGCCGCCCATGAAGGGCTGAAGCTCCCGGAAGCGAACACGCTGTCTTTTTTGCAGATCACGCACGGCCTGTGCGGATGGTTTTTTCAAACCTACGGCGACGCATCCTACCGGCAACAGGATTTTGTCGCGCCTTCAGAGGTCGAAATTGCCGGGCCGTCTCCGTCCAAAGCCCAAAAGGAAACTGAACAGGAAAACGCCCTGGCGGATCAGGCGGTTTCCCGCGCCGCGCAGGCGCCCGCCCTGCCGGAGGACATCCGCCGCAAACGCGCCGCCGTTGCCGCGGGCAGGCGTCGTGTGTCCGAGGCTGAAACCCGGTATCTCATTGACGAACAACTCCGAAAAGTGGGCTGGGAGGCGGATTCCGAAAACCTGCGTCATTCCCTCGGCACGCGCCCGCAAGCCGGACGGAATCTGGCCATAGCCGAATGGCCCACGGATTCCTCTGCGGGCGACAGGGGTTTTGCCGACTATGCCCTGTTTGCGGGCACGCGGCTGGTGGGCGTCATTGAGGCCAAGGCCAGCCATAAGGACATTCCCGCTGTGCTCGACCACCAGTGCAAGGACTACGCCCGCCATATCCGCAGTGAACACCTGCCCCACACCATCGGCGAATGGCGCGGCTTCCGCGTGCCTTTTCTCTTTGCCGCCAACGGCAGACCCTATATCCGGCAATACGAGGAAAAATCCGGCATCTGGTTTCAGGACGTGCGCAAGGCGTCCAACGCGCCGCAGGCCCTGCACGGCTGGATGAGTCCCGCCGGGCTGGAAGAGCTTCTGGAGCGTGATATTGCCCAAGGCAACCGGCGCCTTGAAGCCATGTCCGCCGACTTTCTTGCCGATAAAAACGGCCTCAACCTGCGGGAGTATCAGCTCCGCGCCGTTGAAGCCGCCGAACGAGCCGTAAAAAACGGCGCGCAAACGGTTCTGCTGGCCATGGCAACGGGGACGGGCAAAACCCGAACCGTGCTGGGCATGATGTACCGCTTTTTGAAAAGCGGACGCTTCCGCCGCATCCTGTTCCTTGTGGATCGCAACGCTCTGGGCACACAGGCCCTTGACGTGTTCAAGGATGTGAAGCTGGAAGAACTGCATCCCCTGGACGAAATCTACGCCATCAACGGACTGACGGATAAGGGAATCGACAGGGAAACCCGCGTCCACGTCGCCACCGTGCAGGGCATGGTCAAACGCATCCTGTACAGCGAAGGCGGCGAATCCATGCCGTCAGTCATCGACTATGATCTGATCATCGTGGATGAAGCGCATCGGGGGTATATTCTTGACCGGGAAATGACCGACGACGAGCGGTTGTACCGCGACCAGCGCGACTACCAGAGCAAATACCGCGAGGTCATCGACTATTTTCAGGCGGTGAAAATCGCCCTGACAGCCACGCCCGCGCTCCAGACCACGCAAATTTTCGGCTCGCCCGTGTTCAGCTACTCCTACAGGGAAGCGGTCATTGACGGATTCCTCGTGGATTGCGACGCGCCGCACCAGCTCCGCACCACCCTCAGCGAGCAGGGCATTCACTACAAGCCCGGCGATACCGTGGCCCTCTATGATCCCGTTACCGGCGAAGTCACCAACGGCGAGCAGTTGGAAGACGAGCTTGATTTTGACGTGGACAACTTCAACAAGACCGTCATCAATGAAAACTTCAACCGCGAAATTCTGCGGGAAATCGCCAAAGACATTGATCCCGAGGATGTGTCCTCCGGCAAGACGCTCATTTATGCCGTCGATGACCATCACGCGGACATGGTCGTCCGCATTCTCAAGGAGATTTACGCCGAGGAGCTGGTGGATACGGATGCCGTCATGAAAATCACCGGCAGCATCGGCAACCGCAAGAATATTGATGCGGCCATACGCCGTTTCAAGAATGAAAGCCTTCCCAGCATCGTCGTGACGGTGGACCTGCTCACCACCGGCATTGACGTGCCCGAAATCACCCGCCTTGTCTTCCTGCGACGGGTAAAATCCCGCATCCTGTATGAACAGATGCTGGGCCGCGCCACCAGACTCTGTCCGGACATCGGGAAAGACCATTTTGAAGTGTACGACGCCGTGGGGCTGTACTCGGTTCTTGAGCCGCTCACCACCATGAAACCGGTGGTCAGCAATCCGGCGGCCACCTTTTCCCAGCTTCTGGACGGGCTGGAGGCAATGGAGGGGCCTGCGCAAATTCTGAACCAGATCAACCAGATTATTGCCAAACTGCAACGCCGCAAGCGTTCCATGACGGAGGAACTCCGGCGGCACTTTGCCGATATGGCCGGTGACGCGCCCGATGCTTTCATCGAGCGCGTGCGGGATTTGCGCCCGCGTGAGGCGAAGGCCCTGTTGCTGTCCAAACGCGACCTGTTTGAGCTTATCCAGAATGAAGGCTCTACGGGCCGCCGCCCCATTGTTCTTTCCGATACGCCGGACGCGCTCACCGGCCATACGCGGGGCTACGGCAAGGATAATCTTCGCCCCGGCGACTATCTGGAATCCTTTGCCCGCTTTGTGCGGGAACAGCGCGACGAGATAGCGGCCCTGAACATCATCTGCACGCGCCCGGCCGACCTCAGCCGCGCAAGCCTCAAGAGTCTGCGTCTGGCTCTGGGACGGGAGGGCTTTACCCTCCGGCAGCTCAACTCCGCCCTTTCTCACACGAGCAATAGGGATATTGCCGCCGACATCATCAGTTTCATCCGCCGTTACGGCATCAACGCCGAACTTCTGGGGCACGAGGAGCGCATCCGCCGCGCCGTGGCCCGGCTGAAGCAGGCGCACAGCTTTTCCAGGGCCGAGGAGAAATGGATCGACCGCATGGAAAAATATCTGCTCAATGAGTCCGTACTGTCAGTGCAGACCTTTGACGAAAGCGTCACCTTCCGGGAGAAGGGCGGTTTTGCCGCGTTGAACAAACTTTTTGGCAACCAGCTGGAAAGCATTGTGAACGAATTGAACGCCTATCTGTATGACGACGGGGGCCTTGCCGCATGACCACACGGGAAATTGTCGCCAAACTCTGGAACCTCTGCAATGTCCTGCGGGATGACGGCATCACCTACCACCAGTATGTGACCGAGCTGACCTATATCCTGTTCCTGAAAATGACCAGGGAAACCGGCACGGAAGCCGTCATTCCCGAAGCCTGCCGCTGGGACGCGCTGGCCGCCAAAAGCGGCATTGAACTGAAGCGCGTGTACAAGCAGATCCTGGCCGAGCTAGGCGAAAACGGCACGGGCCGGGTGCGGGAGATTTATCAGGGCGCGGCATCCAACATCGACGAGCCCAAAAATCTGGAAAAGATTATTTCCAGCATCAATGCTCTGGACTGGTATTCCGCGCGGGAAGAGGGCCTGGGCAACCTGTATGAAGGTCTGCTGGAAAAGAACGCCAATGAGAAGAAATCCGGCGCGGGCCAGTATTTCACGCCGCGCGTGCTCATCGACGTGATGGTCCGTCTCATGAAGCCCCGGGTCGGCGAACTGTGCAACGATCCGGCCTGCGGCACCTTTGGCTTCATGATCGCCGCCGACCGTTACCTGAAGCATCAGACCGACGAGTATTTTGACCTGGACGAGGATCAGGCGCTTTTCCAGAAGCAAAAGGCCTTTACCGGCTGCGAGCTGGTGCACGATACGCACCGTCTGGCCCTGATGAACGCCATGCTGCACGGCATGGAAGGGGAAATTCTGCTTGCCGACACCCTGTCCACGGCGGGCAAGGAGCTGAAAGGCTACGATCTGGTGCTCACCAATCCGCCCTTTGGCACCAAGAAGGGCGGCGAACGGGCCACCCGTGACGATTTTGCCTTTGCCACCAGCAACAAGCAGTTGAATTTCTTGCAGCATATTTACCGCAGCCTCAAGCGCGGCGGCCGGGCCGCCGTGGTGTTGCCGGACAACGTCCTTTTTGCCGACGGCGACGGCGCCCGCATCCGCGCGGACCTCATGGACAAATGCGACCTGCATACGGTGTTGCGCCTGCCCACGGGCATTTTCTACGCCCAGGGCGTCAAAACCAACGCGCTGTTTTTCGCGCGCGGCCAGAGCGACAAGGGCAACACCAAAGAGGTGTGGTTTTACGACCTGCGCACCAACATGCCCTCCTTCGGCAAGACCACACCCCTCAAAAAGGAGCACTTCGCAAATTTTGAGGCCGCCTATGAGGCTGAAGACCGTCATGCCGTGCGGGACGAACGCTGGAACGTGTTCACCCGCGAGGCGATACAGGCAAGGGCGGACAGCCTTGACCTCGGCCTGATCCGGGATGAATCCCTTCTGGAATATGACGACCTGCCCGACCCCATCGACAGCGGCGAGGAATGCGTCGCTCAGCTTGAAGAGGCTGTGGACCTCATGAAAAGCGTGGTGCGGGAACTGCAAAGCCTGACCCGCCGGGAGGCTGACTGATGGCCCGCCCCCGCAGGAATGCCGCAAAGACGCAGGGTTCCCCGCTGACGCCGGATGAAGTGGCCGAGATTCCCGTGGAGGAACAGCCGTACCCCCTGCCGGAGGGGTGGAAGTGGGTGAGGTTGGGGGATTATAATTGTTATGTCAGTGAAATTGTTAATCCTGAATTTTTCAGGGAAAATACTTTTGAACTGTATAGCGTTCCAAGCAGTTCTTTAGGATATCCAGAAATTATTTTAGGAAAAGAAATTGGCTCGTCAAAACAATCTGTTGAGCCAGATGATGTTTTATTGTGCAAGATAAATCCTCGCATTAATCGTGTTTGGAAAGTAACAGGATATACAAATAATAAACTTATAGCCTCTTCTGAATGGATAATTTTTAGAAATAAAAATGTATCATCAAAATATATAATGTATTGTATGAAATCAAAATATTTTCGTGAATATATGCTTTCAAATGTATCTGGAGTTGGTGGCTCTCTTATGAGAGCTCAACCTAAATATGTTCAGCGTTACCCTATACCTCTCCCTCCCATCGACGAACAACAACGCATCGTTGACCGCATCGAATCCCTGTTCGCCAAACTGGACGATGCCAAAGCAAAAGCCGAAGCTGTGCTTGACGGCTTTGAGATTCGCAAGGCAGCCCTCCTGCACAAGGCGTTTACGGGGGAACTTATTGGTAAAAAAAATATAAAATGGATATTCTTAGAATCTATTTTAGATGATATTCGTATTGGTCCATTTGGTTCTATTTTACATGAAAAAGATTATATTATTAATGGGATTCCCGTTATTAATCCTAAACATATTGTAAAACAACATATTTTTCCTCAAGTTAATGTTTCTATTAATTGCCAAAAGGCAGAAGAGTTATCTTCATATAAACTTTCTAAAAATGATATTATTTTAGGTAGGCGAGGAGAAATGGGGCGTTGTGCGCCTGTCTCTGATAAAGAAGCAGGTTGGCTGTGTGGAACAGGTAGTATGATATTGAGACTTAAGGAAAAATATCGTGCTGATTTTTATTCACTATTTATTTCAAGTCCATATTCAATACAATATTTTGAATCTAATGCAGTCGGAACAACATTGAAAAACCTTAATGAAAAAATCGTTAGAAAACTTCCAATTCCCCAAATTTCTATTGATGAACAAACAAGGCTTATCCACATCCTTGATAATTTCCTTGCCAAAGAACAGCAGGTCAAGGAAGACGCTGAAAACGTGCTGAACCAGATTGAGCTGATGAAAAAGGCCATTCTGGCCAGGGCGTTTCGCGGGGAACTGGGGACGCATGATTCCGCGAGAAACAGTCTGCGAAACAACGGAAGCATGTAATCGGGGTACGGCAAGCATCCGGGAAACAAAACATGAACCCAGGGCGGGAATTTCATGAGCGATATCAAACTTTTTCAGTTTTCGGCCGATGAAGCACATCCTCTGCCAGGCCACACGGCCCCGCGTGAAAGAGAATTGCATAACCTTATGCAGAAGCACATGGAGTGTTTTCTTGGCATACGCTTTGTCGCCAGCGAATACGGCACGGGCAGAATTCATGGCGGCCGCATAGATTCCCTTGGGCTGGATGAAAACAATTGCCCGGTCATTCTGGAATATAAACGCCACAAGAATGAAAATGTCATCAACCAGGGCCTTTATTATCTGGACTGGCTGCTTGACCACCGGGCGGAATTCAAATTGCTGGTTCTGGATCGCTTCGGCCGGGAAATTGCCGACGCCATAGAGTGGAGCGGTACGCGCGTGCTGTGCGTCGCCGGAGACTTTACCAAATTTGACGAGCACGCCGTGGCGCAGATCGGGCGCAATATTGAATTGATCCGTTATAACTACTTCGGGGACAATCTGCTGATGCTGGAATGGATAAATCCGGCGCAGGCCACTCCATCCCCCGCTGTGCCGGGCGGCTTCCCGCAGAAAATCGCCCCTGCCGAGGCCGTTGCCGCCGCTCCGGAGCCTTCTCCTGAAAACAGAAGCGGCGTAGCTGACCAGCTTGCCGCCATGCCCGAGGAACAACGTATCCTGTACGATGAACTGTGCAGTTTCATTTTTTCCCTGGGTGACGATATCAATGTAAAGGAATTGCAACTGTATGTCGCCTTTACTCGCCTGAAAAACTTTGTCTGTCTCTGTCCCATGCATGGCTGGTTCAAGCTCTGGCTTCACCTTGCCCCGGACAGCGTGACGCTGGAAAAGAATTTCAGCCGTGATGTGCGCGATAAAGGCCACTGGGGAACAGGCGATCTGGAACTTTCCCTGCGCACCATGGACGATTTAGCCAAGGCCAAGCCCCTGATTGAGCGCGCCTATCAGGAAAGTTAGGTCTTCTATTTATTACCCAGACAGACAAATTTAGAAATTTCTTCTAAGGAAGAATTACAAACAATATTCTTTCCTTGAATCATAAGGAAGCGAAAACATTTTTTATTCAGATCGGTTTCCGTCCTGGCCGCTATGTCCGTGGCAAAACCGCGCTTCCTGTCTTGACTGGCAGGTTTGCAGGTAGCCATCCAAGGCGGCCTCTCCACAGGTAAAGCCGCTTTTATCCATAGCAGAGGATAAAAGGCCAAAAAGCAGCTTCATGCCTGAGTCCCCCGCTCATCATACTCGCTGGTCAGAGACTTGAGAAACGGGCCTGGCTCGGATACTTTTTCGTCAGCCAGCGCTTTGGTCAGCAACTCCTGGTCATGTAGAGTCAGACGAATCAGGCTTTGTTCGGCAATGATCCGCTCCGCTTTCTCCAGGGCCGCCTCAATGAGAAAATCCGTGCGAGTCTGGCCTAGCAGGGCAGCGGCCCGGTCAATGGTATCCCGAATGGCTGAGGGAATGCTGACATCAATGCGGGACATGGATAATTCAGAATTTTGAGACATGGCGGCCTCCTGAGAGATATATACGGATTTTTGCCGTACAAATTACGGGGAGCCCACATTTTTCGCTTACACAAAATCAAGTAGATAAAACACTAATTAATCCTTAAAATATACCATGCCCCTCGCCCCTTGCCCTTCATAACAAGCTGACCGTTGGCTACCAGCTTGCGGAAATGCTCTTTCAGAGTATTCCGACTCACACCAGTAAGAATGACCATATCCTTCACCGTCACGCGCCCATGCTCACGGGCATATTCCAGAATTTGCAACGAAAGCTCCGGCAACGCGGCCATGACGATGTGTTCCTGTTCCATCTTTCTTTCAAGGCGCTTCATCTGTTGATGCAGAGCCCGAAGATAGAAAAGCAGCCAGGGATTCCAGTCTAGCGAATCCGTTCTGATACTCGTCTGTGTTTGACGCAAAGCCAGATAATAGTTCTCCTTGCTGTTCTCTATGACGCTTTCCAATGAACTGTAGGGGGTATAGGCGTACCCGCACCGGAGCAGCAAAAGAGTGGTCAGAATGCGGGAAAGTCTGCCGTTGCCATCCTGAAAGGGATGGATAGCCAAAAAGGATGCGATAAAAATGCCGATAACCAAGAGGGGGTGAAACTCTCCCGCGTTCAGCTCGGCATTTGTCCAGCTCACAAGCTCCCGCATGAGCCGCGGCGTATCAAAGGGCGAGGCGGTTTCAAAGACAATGCCTATCTGTTGCCCTTGAGCGTCGAAAGCGGCCACACTGTTGGGAGTATTTTTATACTGGCCCCGGTGGCGCTCGTCCTTATCACTGTGGCGAAGCAAATCCCGGTGAAGCTGGCGGATATGATTTTCTGTCAACGGGATATGCTCCCATGACTGAAAAACCTGTTCCATGGTTTCCGCATACCCGGCCACTTCTTGTTCGTCGCGCGTGGTAAAGGTGTGAATGGAAAGGTTCGCCAGCAGACTTTCCACTTGACGGTCAGAAAGTTTGCCGCCTTCAATGCGTGTGGAGGAGCCCACGCTTTCGATGGCAGCCACACGGCGCAGAGCGGTAAGCCGCTCCGGGGCCAGAGTGCCTAACGCCTTCCATGCGCCCTTGAATTCGTCAATTTGGGCGATGAGTCGGAGCATCTCGGGGGTGATGTTCAGGGTCTCCAAAGTAATCATACCCAAAACTTCACCCAAAAACACCCATTTCGTCAAGCCGCAAATTCATCCAATTTCATCCGAAACAAAAAAGCCTACGCTATTCAGATTTCTCTCAACGCTCTTCCCTGTAGGTATTATGCTTCGCCGCCCGATTGAACACTCCACCGGCTTTAGCCGGTGGAGTGTTCAATCACATAAAAACAAATAGATACATTATCAATCTATTCTCCACTTCACACCACAAGAAAATCAAGAGGTTAGGCTCAGCTAACAAATTATTTTTAGCCGGTTTTCAATAGCGGCCCAATGGATGAAGGCCTCGTAACTGGATGCGGTCTTGTCGTATCGGGTCGCCATTCGACGATTTTCTTTCAGTTCACCGATAAAACGCTCTATCAAATTTCGTTGTTTGCATATCGCATGGCAAAAATCGAGTGACTGCAAGCTGTTGCCCCGTTTGGGAATCACGGGACGCATCCCTGATTCGCGAATTTTTAGCCGCAGCTTTTCGCTGTCATACCCTTTGTCGCCGCATAGTGTTTTCAGCTCGTTTTCTGATGCCTGTTCAATCAATGCCGGCGCATGAAATCGGAAACCCCTATGACCAGACGCATTAAAACGCCGCCCGGCGAACCGGTCGCGCCTATTCCGCCGGGCTTCCGTCGGCGCGGCGCTCGAAACGTGGCGACGCCAGATGGCAGCCTCCGCGGCCGGTGCGCTCCGCAAAGCGCTGGTGGTAGCTCTCAGCCTCATAAAAGGCCCCGGCCGGGCGCAACTGCGTGACCACCTTGTAGCCCAGCTCCGTGAGTCGGGCCATGAGCTTTTGGGCCACAGCCTTTTGTTCCTCATCCAGATAAAATACGGCAGAGCGGTATTGCTCGCCCATGTCCGGCCCCTGTCGGTTGAGCTGCGTGGGATCGTGTATCTCGAAAAAACGCCGCAAAATCTGTTCGTAGGAGACTCTGGACGGGTCAAAGCGCACCCGCACGGCCTCGGCGTGCCCGGTGCGGCCCCGGCTGACCTCCTCATACGTCGGGTCTGGCGTATGCCCGCCCGTATAGCCGGATGTGGCCTCGCACACGCCGGGCAGCCTGCGAAAAGCGTCTTCCACACCCCAGAAGCAGCCTCCGGCCACAATGGCCGTGCCGGAACAGGGGACACGCTTTTGGGCGCGCGCGAAAGCCGCTTTTTCCTCCTCGCAGTCCGCCGGGACAAAACTCATGGACAGGGAATTGACGCAATGCCGGGTATTTTTGGCCGTGAAGCCTTCGCCCTCAAACACATGGCCCAGATGCCCGCCGCAATGCGCACAGAGGATCTCCACCCGCTGCCCGTCCGCATCGGGCGCGCGACGCACCGCGCCGGGCACGGCGTCGTCAAAGCTGGGCCAGCCGCAGCCGGATTCAAATTTGTCCGCGGAACGGTAGAGCGGCATGCCGCACTGACGACAGAGGTAGGAGCCCGCCGCGTGATGGTCAAAATAACGACCCGTGTACGGGGCTTCTGTGGCTTTGCGCAGCATCACCTCAGCCTCACGCTCACTGAGCGGCGGCATGGGGTACTTTGTATTCATGATCACCTCGCGGGGCGCGGCCATGCCCGGCATGACCGGCGCAAGCAGCCAGAGCGGCGGGCAAATCGCCGGCACGCGCCGGAACACGCCGGATAGGCCGGAAAGCATGGATTTTCCTCAAAGGCTGAAGCCGCTGGGATGCGCGCGATGCCACTCCCAGGCCGAGGCAATGATGCCTTCAATGCCCACCTTCGGTTCCCAGCCAAGCACATGCCGCGCGCGCTCCGCCGAGGCCACCAGGCGGGCGGGATCGCCCGCCCGGCGCGGGCCCATGCGCATGGGGACGGCGTGACCCGTCACCCGCCGCGCCGCCTCGATCATGGCCCGGACGGAAAAGCCCTGCCCGTTGCCCAGATTGCAGACCACGCTCTCCCGACCGCTTCGCAGATGCTCCAGAGCGCGCATGTGGGCGTCGGCCAGATCCATGACATCCAGATAGTCCCGGATGCAGGTGCCGTCGGGCGTGGGATAATCATCGCCGAAAACAGTGACATAGGGGCGCAGCCCCAGCGGCGTCTGGAGAATCAGAGGGATGAGATGGCTTTCCGGCCGGTGATCCTCGCCAATCTCGCCGCCGGGCAAGGCCCCGGCCACATTGAAGTAGCGCAGAATCACAGAACGCATGCCATGAGCCCGGCCCGCCCAGTTCATGACGCGCTCCATCATCAGTTTGCTCTCGCCGTAGGGGTTGGTGGGCCGGGTAGGGGCATCCTCGCGGATGGGCACGCTCTCCGGTTCGCCATAAACCGCGGCCGTGGAGGAAAAAACGATCTTGTCCACACCGTGCCGCAGCATGGCCTCCAGCAGCGTTTGCATGCCGTGAACATTGTTGTTGAAATAGAGCAGCGGCTTTTCCATGCTCTCGCCCACCAGGGAACTGGCGGCAAAATGAAGTACGGCCTCGATGCGGTTCTCGGCAAAAATCCGGTTCAGCGCCGCGGGGTCGCGGATGTCGCCCTGGTACAGGCGCACCCCGGCGGGCACAGCCTGGCGATGCCCGGTCAGAAAGTTGTCAATGACGACGGGTTCCTCTCCGCGCGCGAGCAGGGCGCGCACATTATGGGAGCCGATATACCCTGCTCCGCCGCAGACCAGAATGGACATGACGCTATTCTCCCTTGCTCGTTGCTTATGCCGACGCCGCGCGCCATGCCGCGCCCTCCGGCGCAGTGTCGCGAAGCGCGGAGCGGTTCCGCGCATGACGGAAAAGCATAGCCGCAAAGCGGGCGAAAGGGAAGCCGCCGGCATGAAGGGCACAGGGCAGCCCCTGTTGCGCGCTGCTGATTCGGGGCGCGGCGGGGCGCGTCCCGCCCGACTCCGCAGAGCGTTTCATGCGCGAAATGCTCTGCGACATACACATAAAAAGGATGGCTTTTGCATGTCGGTGCGAAGGGGTATTTTTCCGCTCGTCGCCCGAAGCGGAGCGAAGGGCGGGGGCTGTCGCCACAACCATCCAAAAAACAGGAATTTTTTGCGTCGGCAAGAAAATGGGCGATTTTTTGGAGGGAGCGCGCTCATGCGCATGACCGACAAAAACCGTCCAGCGACGCGGCCAGCGTGAAAAAGGCCGTTTTTGACGGAAGTTGTGGGGAACACGGTCAGCAACACCCCTGACCAACAGGGCATTCACGGGGCCGGACTCTAGCAAGGGCTGCCGCCCCCGAGCGGTTCAGCATGAAAATGCCCTATGAGGCCCAGGCGGCCAGCGCCTTGTCCAGCTCCGGCCCTGGCCGCACCCTGAGCGCGCTGTCCAGACGCAGATGACAGCGGCAGCCGTCCAGGCTGACCAGGGCTTCGGCCTCCACCGAACCGGGATGCGCCTCCAGAATGTTTTTCAGGGCCAGCATATCTTCGCGGCCCAGGCGGTGCGCCGGAATATGCACACAGACCGGGGTGTCGCTCTGGCCGCAGGCTTCGGCCAGGGGGCGCGCGCTCTGCCCCAGCATCTTGAGTTCGCGCGGGGCGTCCTCATTTTCCTCATCCGCGTCGCGGGCGTCGTCGCTCTGGCTGTCCAGGCGGGCCGTGAGGCAGAGGGGCTGCTCGCTTTTGATCAGCTCGCGGGCTTCGGCATAGGCGCGCGGGAAAAAGGTCACTTCCGCGTGGCCGGTGAGATCCTCCACGCCCACAAAGGCCATGCGTTCGCCCTTGGATTTGGTGAGCACCTCCTTGACGCTGGTCACCAGTATCGCGCAGGTGAGTTCCGCGCCGGGGAAAAGCTCGCGCGCGTCCTCCAGGGTGGTCAGGCGCAGGCGGCGTATCTCACGGCTGTAAGGCTGGAGGGGGTGGCTGGTGAGAAAAAAGCCCAGGGCTTCTTTTTCGGCCTTCAGTTTCAGGTCGTCCTCCATTTCGGGCAGCGCGGCTTCCGAACAGTCCAGCCCCACGCCGGGCTGGGGCGCGGCTTCCGCCACCGGGGCCATGGCCAGCAGGGAGACCTGATTGGAGTTTTTGTCTTTGGCTTTTTTCTGGGCGCGGGCCACCACCATTTCCAGGGCGGCCAGCATGCCCGCCCTGGAAATGCCGAAACAGTCGCAGGCTCCTCCCTTGATCAGTGATTCAAGCACGCGCTTGGTGACTTTGCGCAGATTCACCCGGCAGCAGAGATCCAGCAGCGAAAAATAGTCGCCGCCGTCTCCGCGGGCCTCCACAATTTCGCGGATGGCCTCGTCGCCCACATTCTTGATGCCGCCCAGACCGAAGACCACCCGACCGCCATGCGCCGTGAATTCGCGCTGGCTCTGGTTCACCGAGGGCTGAACCACATCAATGCCCATATCCTTGCAGCAGGAGACGTATTTGAGCAGCTTGTCCTGATTGCCCATTTCCGAGGTGAGCAGGGCGGCCATGAATTCCACCTTGTAATGCACCTTGAGGTAGGCCGTGTAGTAGGAAATCAGGGCATAGGCCGCCGAATGGGACTTGTTGAAGCCGTATTCGGCGAACTTTTCCATCAGGTCAAAGATTTCATTGGCCTTTTCTTTGGCAATGCCGTTCTTTTCCGCCCCGGCCACAAAGGTCACGCGCTCTTTGGCCATGGCCTCGGCTTTTTTCTTGCCCATGGCCCGGCGCAACAGGTCGGCCCCGCCCAGCGTGTAGCTGGCGATAATCTGGGCGATCTGCATGACCTGTTCCTGATAGACGATAACCCCGTAGGTGTCGCGCAGGCATTCGGCAAGCGAATCATGCGGATAGACCACCGGCACCTGGCCGTGCTTGCGCTTGATGAACTCGTCCACCATGCCCGAACCCAGCGGGCCGGGCCGGTAGAGGGCCAGCATGGCGATGACGTCCTCAAAGCAGGAGGGCCTGAGCATGCGCAGATACTGGCGCATGCCCGAACTTTCCACCTGAAAGACGCCGTCCGTGTCGCCGCGGGCGTAAAGATCGTAGGTTTCGGCGTCGGTAAGCGGCAGATTGTCCAGATCCGGCGGGGTCTGGCCCTGCAGGCTGATGTTGTCCAGCGTGTCCTGGATCAGGGTCATGGTCTTGAGGCCCAGAAAGTCAAATTTGACCAGCCCGGCCTTTTCGGTCATGGGGCCGTCGAACTGGGTCACAAGTTCGCCGCGTTTGCCCAGATAGAGGGGAAGATACTCCTCCATGGGCTTGTCCGAAACCACCAGTCCGGCGGCGTGAGTGGAGGCGTGGCGGGCCAGGCCCTCCAGGCGGCGGGCGGTATCCAGCAGATGTTTGACCTGCGCATCCTCCTCATAAAGTTTTTTCAGATCCGGTTCCAGCTCCAGAGCCTTCTTGATGGTCATTTTCAGGTCGTCGGGCACCAGCTTGGCGATGCGATCCGTCTCCGCAAAGGTCATGCCAAGGGCGCGGCCCACATCGCGCACCACGCCCTTGGCCTTCATGGTGCCGAAAGTGGTGATCTGGGCCACCGAGCCTTCACCATAGGTGTCTACCATGTGGCGGATCACATCACCCCGGCGGCGTTCGCAGAAGTCCACGTCGATATCGGGCAGGGAGACGCGTTCGTTATTCAGAAAACGTTCAAAGAGCAGATTGTAGGGCAGGGGATCCAGGTTGGTGATGCGCAGGGCCCAGGCCACCAGCGAGCCGGCCGCCGAACCGCGCCCCGGCCCTACCGGAATGTGGTGATCCTTGGCCCAGTTGATAAATTCCTGCACTATGAGGAAATAGCCGGGAAAGCCCATTTCAAGGATGACATTGAGCTCGTATTGCAGCCGTTCGCGGTATTGCTGCGGGTCGATGCCTTCGCGATCCGGGTGCTTTTCCAGACGTTTTTCCAGGCCTTCCTCGGCCAGGCGGCGGAATTCGGACTCCATACTGGCCCCTTCGGGCAGCTGGTATACCGGGAAGTAGTGGTGGCCGAAATCCAGCTCCACATTGCAGGATTCCGCGATGCGCATGGTGTTGGCCAGAGCTTCGGGCACATGGGCAAAGGCCTTTTCCATCTCCTCGATGGATTTGTAGTAGAGTTCGCGCGTTCCGAAGCGCATGCGCTTGGGATCATCCATTGTGGTCTGGGTCTGGATGCAGAGCAGCACCTCATGGGCGTCGGCGTCGTCGGCATTGAGGTAATGGCAATCATTGGTGGCCACCAGAGGCAGCCTGGCGGTTTCGGCAATTTCCAGCAGGCCGTTGTTGACGAGCTCTTGCTCGGCCAGACCGTTGGACTGCAGTTCCAGATAGAAATTGTCGGGATAGATGGCCGCGTATTCCCGGGTCAGGCTCAGGGCCTTGTCCATATCCCTGGCCAGAATGGCGCGGGGAATTTCGCCCGCGATGCAGGCCGAAAGGCAGGTCAGGCCCTCGGCGTAACGGCGCAGCATCTCCTTGTCAACACGCGGCTTGTAGTAAAAACCGTCCAGAAAGCCGTGGCTGACCAGCTTGACCAGATTATGATAACCCAGCTCGTTTCGGGCCAGCAGGATCAGGTGGTGGCGGCGGCGCGCCAGTTCCGATGTCTTGTCCGCATGGTCGTGGCAGACGTAAACCTCGCAGCCAAAAATGGGCTTGACGCCGAAGTCCTTGCAGGCCGTGTAGAAATACGCCGCTCCGAACATATTGCCGTGGTCGGTGATGGCGCAGGCGGGCATGCCGTAATCCTTGGCGCGGGCGCAGAGATCCTTGATGCGGATGGCGCCGTCCAGCAGGCTGTATTCTGTATGGCAATGCAGGTGGACAAAGTCAGACATGGGAACTCCTGAAAAGTGGCTGGGTTCCCTGTATAGCAAATGGCGAAGCCGGGCTCAAGACAAGTCGCCGACAACCTCGCCGCCGCTGTTCCTGAATGACGGCGACAAGACACGCGGGGGCAAAGAGCGGTATCGCCAACGCCCGCAACGGAAGCCATAGGAAATGTGACTCATCAAAATCCGCCCTTCGCATTGCCCTGCGCGGATACCCTGTGATGGCCGGCCGGGGTATCAGGGCATATCCGGGCCAGAAGTCTGAAAAAGGAGCGTTCTGACAAAAAGATAGAAGATATATTAAAATCTCTGAAGGGAGGTGAATATGACTGCATGCAAGAATTGCGGTTTAGAGCGCATTGTAAAAAATGGCTTTGCGCGGAGAAAACCACGCTGTCGCTGCAAGGAATGCGGATTTAATTTTGTTGAAATGGATGACAGAAAAAGTGATGCGGTTGCCGCTGAAAAAGCAATGATCATTCTCATGGATTGATGTGGTAAGCGTGATAAAAACATTCATAAAAATTCAAGCGACTGTCAAATTGGCATCTTTCCATGCATTCCTAATACACACGGGAAAACAGCTTGCAAACTCTTTGTCAGCAGAGCATAGTATCTGCTTGTAAAAGTGGACACTACAAACCCGCGAGGGTTTTGCGGCGGCGTGGCCGGGTTCATTTGCGAAAAACCGCGTTTTTTCGCCAACGATCCCGCAAAAATTCTTCGCGGAATTCCGCGCGGAATTTTTGCAAGCAGACGCTAGTTGAGGCTTTCCCGCATGACGTCGAGCATCAGACTTTCCGGTTTTTTGGCGCAGGCCTCCAGATAGGCGTTGAGAGCGGCGTCACTTTCCAGCACCGAGCCGGGCTTGCCGCTCTTCTGGCGGTTATAGCCGTCCAGCCAGATGAGAAAGCCGCTGCCGTCGTCTTCGGTGTCGTACTGTTCGCAGGTGGTCTTGTCCGCACGCCAGGGGCTGTCGCCGGGCGCGGGATGATTTTTGCGGGCCTCCTGCCAGAGGGTGAGCGCTTTTTCCGTGGGCCTGTCCCGGCAGGCGGCATAGACCTGCTCCAGCAGCGGGATGATCGTGGGATAGGCCACGGTTTGCCCCTGCGCGGCGGCGGCATAGCCGTCGATTTGCAGCCCCGCGTACAGCGGCGTCAGGCCAAAGCCGCCGGTAGCCACCAGCTCGGCGCAACTGTAGGCGGACGGGTCAATTTTTTCGTCCGTCGCCCGGGCGGCCACAGGCAGGCTCAGCATAAGGCAGCAGAGAAGAAGCAGTTTTTTCATTCTTTCTCCTTGGATGGAACAGCGTATCTCATACATTGCCTACAAGCCCGTGCCTGTCAACAGGCATTTGCACGTTTGCTTACACGGTTGATAAGCCCACCTTTTGATGGGCCATATCAATACAGCCTCTGGTGGCATCAAATTTATCAATGGTTGTACCAAGATATGACAAGATACCCTTTGCTAAAACAACTCAAAGAGTTTGAATGCTCTTCAATTCAGCCTTGCTGTTGATATTTAGTTTGCGGTATATATTCTTTAATATGGTGTTTACAGTGTGTATACTGATACAGAGTCGCGTCGAAATTTCTTTTGCGCTCAGCCGCTCTCGGGCCAAGAGAAATACCTCGCGTTCCCGCAGCGTCAGCAGTGAAGCGCCCCCCTGCTCTTTTTTCAGGCGCGCCACCCCCCGTTCTCTACGGGAACAGACGGCCCGCAATTCCGCAGTCTGCTGCGGCATGAGGGCAAAAAGCGGCTTGAGATCGGAAGCCAGGCGGGCAAACGGCAGATATATCCCGTCCGGCAGGGCAAGCCGCAAAGCCTCTTCCATATGGGAGGCGGCCTCCGACATGACGCCTTCTCTCGTTTCGGCTATGGCCAGATACAAGGCATGATACAGTCGAGGAAGGATATAGTTCATCGCGCGAGCCTGCTGCATGATCAGATCCTCGCACCTGCGCAATTCCGCGTGGCGTCCCTCCAGCAGGAGATAGTGCTCGTACAGAATCAGGGCATAGGGGATGCTGTGGGCGTAAACTACGCGCTGTATCCCCGCAATATCACACAGCCATGGGGGAATATCCGCGGTCTGTCCCAGACCAAGCTCCAGTGTCGCCTGGCACAGTTCCCCCAGACGCAGCACGGAACGTTGCCTTGATTCGTTCATATTGCGGACAATGCTTTCACGGGTCATTCTGTAGGCTTTGGCGTCTCCGCGCAGAATCGCGACTTCGGCCAGGATGAGATCCGCGCTGAGAATGATTCCGTATTGCCCCTCCTTGCGCGCCCGGTATGTGGCCCTGTAGGCCATGAGTTCCGCCGCCTCGTCATTGCCGGAGGCAAGAGCCGCCTCAGCGCGGAAAATGTGTTCCGCTCCAGCGCCGTGCCCGGAAGCCAGCTCAGAATACACGGGCAGGTAGGTATCCATGAGATCCGTCAGCTGGTTCAGACCTCCCAGGCGATTCCAGTACAGACAAAGAACCGAGACCGTGCCGAAGGGCATGGTGCCCCGGAAAACCTCGGAACGGGGAGTGTCCGAAACAGCGCGCAGATGATGCAGGGCCTTGCGGTGGAACTCCCCCATTCTGGCGATGTCGTTATATTCGGTGAAGGACATGAGCATGGCGTATTCACCACAGGCTTTCTCCCATTCAATTCCATGCCTTCCCTTGTTCGTCTCAAGCAGATTACTGAGAACTTCCGTGGCATGCCGGAAATAGGCATGAGTGCCTCTCCGAAAAAAATTATACGCCATGAGTATGAGAAAAACCGGGTGAGCCTGCAGAATTTCTCGTGGGCATCTGTCCATTAAGCGCTCGAACAGGGCTGTGATGTCCCGTTCCTGATTATTATAGACATACTGGGTGGATATGGGGAGAGTCAGAATGGCCTGGTAGTCTTCCACCTTCATGAAGAAGAGGGCCGCCTGCAACAGGTCGTCTATATCAAGACTGGCGAGGGCTGCCTTGCGGTACACCGCTTTTTTGAATTCCGCGGGCTGCATGGAAAAGCGTTCCAGCAGATAATCCCGCAGGATGCTGTGCATGATATATGCCTGCCTGTCCGATGCGTAGTGAATGAAGAAATCAAGAGAGAGCAGCTCCGCGACGGTATCCGGCAAAGCCATGCCGTCACTCATGGTGGCGGCCTGACGGCTGTTGAAGGACTCCAGCAGGGAGAGCGCCATTATGAGGTTTCGTTCCTCGGCTGAAAGCCGGTTCCAGACGGCGGTTTCCACCAGAGGACGGATGTCGTTGAAATCGACAAAATCTCCGGTATGCCTGTAGTTTCGCAGCTGAAGGCGGATGGCGGCCACCCAGCCCCTTGAGGTCGCCTGGAGCAACTCTATCTGTTCCCGCGAGATGTCTATGCCCGTCAGACTGCAATATTCGACAATGCATTGATTATCGAAAAAGAGGTCGCGCGACGTGATGCCGAGATATGGCTGAGCGTGAAAGGTAGCGTTATCTTCATCCTTGAGGGGTTGCGTCACAAGAATGATATGCATGTTCGCATCACGACAGGCGGAAAAGGCGGCGATGCAGCGCTTTCGCACCGGACTGTCAAAGAGCTGGTAGTTGTCGATGACCACAAATGTGGGTTCCGCGCAGGTATAGCCGGAAATGAGGAAGGCTATGTCAGCCAGGTTCTCCGGAGAGGGTTCGCCAAGTTCCAGCAGCTCATCCGCAATGCTGTCTTCCGAGCCGTCGAAAAGCGCGCAGATACCCGCCCATGCCCTGCCCGCTGATTCGCCGAAACAGGTGTACCAGCGCACATCGGCCGTTTTTTGTTCCCGTGCCAGATACTCGCGCAGCGCCGTGGTTTTGCCAAAGCCGGACGGCGCCTCAATAACCGTCAGGCCATATGTGGGAATATCCGCCAGGGTTTCCCGAAGATGCCGGGAGAAGTAGTAACGGTTGTTCTTTTGCGAACCGCACCCCATGGAATTTCCCTCGTCTGTTCCTGATTTTCCCGCGTGCTCCACTGTATATA
>NZ_JBNPLS010000033.1:0-21125 GCF_050313595.1 Desulfovibrio sp. SGI.169
CCCCGCACGACGGCACAGGCAAGCCATTTCTTACCCTGCGAGGCAGCATGTTGGATTTTATTGTTCAGGGATTCGCGAGCGCGCTGGTTCCGGAAAATCTGCTGGTCATGTTCATTGGCCTTCTTGTCGGCATTGTGGGCGGCATGCTGCCCGGCATCACCACCGTCACGGCAGTGGCCCTCTTTGTGCCCTTTACGTTCTCCATGTCTCCGGAGATGGCGCTCATTGCCCTGGGCGGCGTGTTTTGCGGCGCCATGTACGGGGGCGCCAACGCGGCCATTCTTATCAACACCCCCGGCACGCCGGGTTCCATCGCCACCTCGCTGGACGGTTATCCGCTCACCAAACAGGGCCGGGCGGAAGAAGCCTGCTATGCGGCGCTGCTCGCCTCGACCCTCGGCGGCATTTTTGGCGTGGTCGCCCTCATGCTCTTTTTTGAACCACTGTCAAAGATGGCGCTGAGTTTCGGTTCCGAAGCCTTTTTCTGGATGGGGCTTTTCGGCCTTTCCACTCTGGCGGCCATGTTTCCGGGCCATATCGCCAAGGGCCTGCTCGGCGGCGCCATGGGCCTTGCCCTCGGCACTGTGGGGCTTGACCCGGTGATGGGCATGCCGCGCTTTACGTTTGACGTTTTTTCGCTGGTGCAGGGCCTGGATATGGTGGCCCTCATGATCGGGCTCTTTTCCGTCTCGCAGATGTTCGTCATGCTGGAGAGCAACGAAACCTACATAGTAAGCATGGCCCGTCAGGCCCATGCCCTGAGAAACGCGCTCATCAACATGTTGCGTCATCTGCGCCTGCTGGGGGTTTCCTCGGCCATCGGCACCTTTATTGGCGCGCTGCCCGGCGCGGGCGGCAGCGTCGCCGCGCTGGTTTCCTACAACGAGGCCAAGCGCTGGGACAAAAACCCTGACCGCTACGGGCAGGGCGCCATTGAAGGCGTGCTGGTGCCGGAAAGCGCCAACAACGCCAGTGTGGGCGGATCGCTGGTGCCCCTGCTTTCTCTCGGCATTCCCGGCAGCGCCGCGGCCGCCGTGCTTGCCGGCGGCCTCATGGCGCAGGGCTCACGCCTGGCCCCCAGCTTATGGAAAAGAACCCGGAAATAGCCTACGCCTTCATTGTCAGCATGATTCTCGCCAATATCGGCATGCTGTTCATAAGCTACCTGCTGGTGCGCATCTGCACGCGCATCCTTGACGTGCCAAAGCTGCTCATCATTCCGGCGGTCATTTCCATTTCCTTTCTCGGCGCCTACGCCCTGCGCAACAGCATGTTCGACGTCATGCTCATGATTGTTTCGGGCGCGATCGCCTATGTGCTGCTCAAGGCGAATATCATGCCAGCGGCCATCGCGCTCGGCCTGGTGCTCGGAAGAATCATTGAAGAAAATCTCATTGTCACCTGCTATCGCGCCCAGGCCGAGGATTCCTTGGCGGACTTGCTGGTGTTTTCGCCTATGGCGGCGGTCTTCATGACGGCGTGCGTTCTGGCCGTGGCCATTCCTCTCTGGCTCACGCGCCGCAAGGAACGCGCGGCGGGCACGGCGCGCCGGCCCAGACTGTCGGCGGCCTGTCTTGGACGCTACGACTTCTGGGTGGTGTTCGCCATCACGCTCGGCGGCGTCTTCTTTTTTCAGCAGTCCCTTGAGCTGACAGGCGTTTCCAGCTACTTCCCGCAGGCCGTCTATGCCTCCATCATCGGCCTTGGGGTCTTCATTATGGGCATGCAGGCATTTCAAACCGCGCCAATGGGCCGGGCGCTGCCGTCCCGCGGCGCTCTGGGAAGCATCGGCATCTATCTCGGCATCATGGCGCTTGCCTATCTGCTTATTGAACCGCTGGGTTTTTATACGGCCCTCTTTTTGGGCACGGGCGCCATGACCGCCTACGGCGTCTTTGGCCTTACGGATCGCAAACGCGACTGGCGCGGGCTTGCCTTTGTGCTGGGCTACACGCTTCTGCTGACCAGCGTGGAGTACGGATGTTTTCGCCTGCTCATGGGCGTGCAGACGCCCACGGGATTCCTGATCTGAGCTGACGCGGTCTTCAGAAAGGCATATCCAGGATGTGAACAGCTTTGCCGCCCCGCATGCCGAAAGCATTGCGCGCCTGCCGACGGCTATCCGGCCGTCAAACGCGGCAGCCATACGGCGCATTCGGAAAACCGCGCGCGGTTGTGCGTCGGGACGGAAAATCTGCGTCCTAACCTTATAACTGACAGGCATTTTCGGAGGAAGACATGGGATTTGCCGACAAAAACAACGAAAAAATAGGCGCGGTCAACAGGGGAACGCCGTGCGAATCGGGATTGTGCAGCTTTTGCCGCGTGGACTGCCAGGGCAAGTGCGAAACGTGGCTGAGTTCTCTGCTGGGACGCAGGACGCTCATTCCGCAAAACTACGGCAACGCTTCACTGGGAAGCGACAATACCGTGTTGCAGGGCGTGTCTTACAACAGCCTGCGCATCCGCGGCCGGGTTTTCGGCGCCAGCGGGCTTGACGCCGAACAGGCCGCTTCGGGCGACGTTACCTACACCGATGCCGCTATCGCCACGCATCTCGGCAGCCATGCGGCCTGGCCCTGTCGTTTCCCGTTTGTTCTGGGCGCGCTGAGCCGCAACCCTGTTGTTGACAAATACTGGGACAGCTTTGCCGTGGGCGCGGCCCTTTGCGGCATCCCTCTTGTCATTGGCGAAAATGTGGGCGGGGGCGACACAAAGACGGTTTTCAACAAAGATGGCAGCATCAAGGCCCTGCCTGATCTGGATCGCCGCATTGCCAGCTATATGCGCTATCACGACGGCAAAGGCGCGCTCTTTGTGCAGCTGAACCCCAATGACGCGCACAACGGCGTGGGAGATTACGTCGCCCGCGTCTATGGCGACAAGGTCTGCATTGAATTCAAGTGGGGCCAGGGCGCCAAGCCGCTCAACGGCGAGGGCCGCATCACATCCATCGACTTTGCCCGTTTCATGAAAAGCCGCAGCTACTGCCTGCGCCCCGACCCCGACGACCCGGAGACGGCCCGCGCCTTTGAGGAGGGCCGCCTGCCGCATTTCACCCGTTACACCAGCATGGCCTACACCGGCTTCAGCGAGCCTGACGCGGTTCAGGAAGAGATGGCCCGGCAGCGCGACCGTCTCAAGGAGCTGGGGGCTACGCGCTTCGCGCTCAAAACCGGTGCCTTTGGCGCGCCTGAGGTGGCGCTCGGCATCCGCATCGCTTCGGAACTCGGCTTTGAGCTGTTCACTATCGACGGCTCCGGGGGCGGCACCGGCATGAGCCCTGTGGATGTCATGGATCAGTGGGGCGTTCCGTCGGTCTTTCTGCATGCCATGGCGCAACGCCTGGCCGAAGCGCGGGCAAAGACGGGCAAGCAGGTGGTGGATCTGGCCGTCGGCGGCGGTCTGGCCAGGCCCAGCCAGGCGTTCAAGGCGCTTGCCCTCGGCGCGCCGTATGTCAAGGCGGTGTGCATGTCGCGGGTATTCATGGTTCCCGCTTTCCTCGGCTGCAACATTGAAGGGGCGCTCTACCCCGAACGCAAGGCCGCCGTAAACGGCTCATGGGATTCTCTGCCCAAGAGCGTCGCGGAACTCGGCATGACCCCGGAAACCATTTTCGCCGGTTACGCCGCGCTGCGCGAACGCCTTGGCGCTGAGGAGGTCACGCGCCTGCCGCTGGGGGCTGTGGCCATGTGGACAATGTGCGACAGACTGGGCGCGGGCCTGCAACTGCACATGGCCGGCGCGCGCAAGTTCCGTATCGACTGTTTGAACCGCAGCGACATTGCCGCGGCCAACAGGGAGACGGCCGAGGCCACGGGTATCGACTACATTGCCGACCAGGGCATGGAAGACGCCCTGCGGATGGTGGCGAAGTAGGCTTTTCCAACGATTGGGCGGCGGCGCGGTCGATATGCGCCCCGACCTTGAGCAAACGTATTCAGGAGGTCATAGCATGCTGCGTTCAATTTTTCGTCTTGTCTGCGCTCTTCTGCTGGCAAGCCTGCCCCTGAGCGCGTCCGCCGCGGAGTACCCGGACAGGCCGGTGCAGATGATGGTGCCTTTCAATCCAGGTGGCGGTTCCGACCTTGTCATTCGCCTTATTGAAAAGGAATTCGCCAAAGAGTTCGGCCAACCCCTGACCTTTGTCTACAAGCCCGGAGCCTCCGGGGCCGTGGGCATCACCGAATTCAAGGATATGAAAGCGGACGGCTATACCCTGGCAAGCCAGTCCTATCCGCACATCATCATTCAGGAAATTTCCGGCAGCGGCAATTTTGCCGTGGATGATTTCGACTATCTCGGCATGTTCGCCACCGACGACATTTTTTTTGCCGTGCGCAAGAAATCCCCCTTCCATACTCTGGAAGAATTCATCACGGCCGCTCGTGAAAAGCCCAACACCCTCTCTGTGGCCACCACAGACACCATGGGTTGTTCGCATATGGCTGCCCTCAAATACAAGTCTCTGGGCATTCCGGTAAATCTCATCACCTATACCGGCGGCGCCAAGGCCATTGCGGCCCTGCTCGGCGGGCAGGTGGACGCGCTTATGGTCGTCAAAAGCGTGGCCGCGCCGACCCTGAGCAAACTGAACCTGCTGGCCGTGTGCAACACCACGCGCGACGCCCTGCTGTCTGATGTGCCCACCTTTGCCGAAAAGGGCTATGACATCGTGCAGTTCAACGGTCGCCTGATTCTGGCGCCCAAGGGTTTGCCGGCGGACGTGAAAAAGCGGCTCACCGACGGGCTTGTGGCTGTCTATTCCTCCCCCGAGGTGGCCGAGCGGGCGAAGAACAGCGGCTATGACATCAAGATCGCCGATGGCGATACGGTGAAAAAGATGTTCGACGACTTCCGCGATGAAGCGGTCAGGCTTGTCAATCTTGCCCAGTCTCTCAAATAGATAAGCAGCGCCGTCTGCCGGTGCGGTTTTCCCTCCCGCCCGTACCGGCAGACCCTGCAAAAGAAGTTTATGAATTTTATGGACGGCAATACCCATGATTGATCTGGTAAAATCTCTGCTGCGCGATGTGGCGTCTTTTGGGCGCGACCCCGATGGCGGATGGACGCGGCTGGGCTTTTCCGCCGAGGACAGGGCGGCGCGAGCCTGGTTTGCGGATAAAATGCGCGAATGCGGCCTTGTGGTTCGTCAGGACGCTTTCGGAAACCTTTTCGGCAGGCTGCCGGGCCATGACGATTCCCTGCCCGCCGTGGCGACAGGTTCGCATCTGGATACCGTGCCCAACGGGGGCAATTATGACGGCGTGCTGGGCTGCCTGAGCGGCCTTGCCGCGCTTCGGGACATTGGCCGTTCAGGCGGCTGCCGCCACCCGTTGGAGCTTATTCTCTTTCAGATTGAAGAGTCCACGCGATTCGGCTGCAGCACGCTTGGCAGCAAAATGCTGTGCGGCCTCGCGGATGCCGGCCTGCCGGCAACCCTCAGGGATCGCGATGGCAGGCTTCTCTCCGAAATCATGACCGAGGCCGGACTTGACGGCGGCATGGCGCGCCTGAGCGACATCCGTTGCCGTGACGGGGCCTACAAGGCTTTTGTGGAACTGCACATGGACCAGGGGCCGACGCTGGAAGACGCCGGCCTGCCCCTTGGCGTGATAACCCATATCGTGGGCGTGCGCAGAGCCAGAATTCAGTTTCAGGGCAGAGGCCTGCACGCGGGGGGAACGCCCATGAAAGGGCGGCGCGACGCCTGTGTGGCGGCCTCCGAGGCGGTGCTTGCCCTGAGTGACATTGCCTCCTCCTTTGGGGGCAGGTACGGCATGGTGGGCACCACCGGGGCGGTAAAGGTCATGCCCGGCGCCATCAACGTCATTCCGGCGACAGCCGTGCTTCAGTGCGAAATGCGTTCAGCCGACAACGACGATCTGCAAGCGGGCTGGCAGGCCTTTACCGATGCCCTGCACGCCATTGAAGCCCGACGCGGCGCCCCGGTGGAAATACTGCTGACCGAATCCTGCGCGCCGGTTCCCATGGACAGCGGCATTCAGGATATTCTGCGGCGGACCTGCACGCGCCTGAACGCCCGCTACATGGACATGCAGAGCGGCGCGGGGCATGACTGCATGAACATGGCGCGCGTCATGCCTTCAGCCATGCTTTTCGTTCGCAGTGTCGGGGGCATAAGCCATCAGCCTGAGGAATGCGTTCGGGAAGAGGACATGGCGCTGGCCTGCGCCACACTGCGCGACACACTGAAAACGCTGGGGGCCTGACGCATGGCGGAACAAGCTCTCCCGTCGGTTTTTGTCTGTCAGAACCTGCGAAGCGCGGTACAGGAACTGGGAAAACGTGTCCGCCCCCTGTGGCGCCGCATCCACACCAACCCCGAAACAGGCTATCAGGAACATCTTGCCAGCACTCTGCTTGGCGACTGGCTTGGCGAACACGGCTTCACCGTGCAGCGCGGCGTCGCTGACATGCCTACCGCTTTTTTTGCGAAAAGCGGCGTCTCTTCCCCTGATGACGGACGTTGCATTTTCATGGCGGAATATGACGCGCTGCCGGAAATCGGGCATGCCTGCGGGCACAGCCTCTCAGGGGTCGCCTCCGCGCTGGCCGCGGTTGCTCTCGCGCGTTGCGGCGCTCCTGGAGAAATCCAGGTCGTGGGCACGCCCGCGGAAGAATCTGTGGTGCCGGACGCGGGCGGCAAGCTGCGCTGTCTCAAGGCGGGTCTTTTCCGCCATGCGGATGCCGCGCTCATGGCCCATGCGGCCAACCGCAATATTTTGCGTGTTCCTGTACTGGCGCGCGCGGTTCTGACCGCCGAGTGGCGGGGGGTGGCGGCCCATGCCGGAGCGGCGCCGCACGAGGGAAGAAATGCGCTCAACGCGGCCATTCTCGCGCTCAACGCCTGCAATGCTCTCTATCAGCAGCTTAAAGACGGCTGCCGCATGAACGCCATTCTCACAAGCGGGGGAACGCTGGTCAACACCATTCCCGAATATGCGGCGGCCAGCCTGCAAATTCGGGCTCCCAGCCGCGCGTTGTTGAACGAATTTATTGAAAGAACGCGCGCCGCTCTGACCAGCGGCGGCCTGGCTGCCGGCTGCCAAACGCATGTGGCGTTCGGCTCGCCCCCGGTGGCGGATCTGCGCTTTTCCGAACCTCTGCTTGAGGTTTATGGCGCGGCCTTGCGCCACGCCGGCGTCGCGTATCTGCCGGAAGCTCCGGAAATGCCCATTTCCACCGACGCCGGCGACGTCAGCTATGCGCTGCCGTGCATTCACCCATTTTTCAGCGTGGGCTGCGACACGACCGTTCCCCTGCACTCACGCCATTTCGCCGAGGCATGCGCCACGGATGAGGCATTCGCCTCCATGCTGGAAGCCGCAACCGCCCTGGCGGTCACCGGATACGCGGTACTTGCAGACGCGTCATTGCGCCAGCGCATGGCCGCCGCCTTCCGTGCGGATGGTGCGCGGGAACCGCAGACGCCCCTGCAACATAAGGAGGAAAATAATGGATATTGAGTCTGTTTCCATCGCCGGCATGCTGCTCGCGGGCGTAATGGAAACATGCCAGCCCATGAATATGCTCATTCTTTTCGTGGGGCTGCTGGTGGGCATCATTGGCGGCATGCTGCCCGGCATATCCACCGTGACTTCCGTGGCGCTTTTTGTGCCGTTCACCTTTGCCATGCCCACGACCACGGCCTTCATCGGGCTTGGGGCGGTTTTTTGCGGGGCCATGTACGGCGGCGCCAACTCCGCCATACTCATCAACACGCCCGGACAGCCCGCGGCCATAGCGACGGCCTTTGACGGCTACCCCATGACGCGCAAGGGCCGGGCGGAAGAGGCCCTGTACCTGGCGTTGCTGGCATCGGCCTTTGGCGGCGTTTTCGGAACCCTTGTTCTGCTGTTCTTTTTTGAGCCGCTCTCGCTGGCGGCGCTGGAATTCGGCTCGGAAGCCTTTTTCTGGATGGGCATTTTCGGCCTGACCACGCTCAGCTCCATGTTTCCGGGGCAGGTCATGAAAGGCTTGCTTGGCGGGGCCATCGGCCTGGCCATCAGCACCGTGGGCCTTGACCCGTCCACCGCCACGGCCAGATTTACCTTCGGCTCTTACGCGCTTGTGCAGGGCCTTGACATGGTGGCCGTCATGATCGGCCTGTTCTCCATTTCGCAGATGCTGAGCATTCTTGAAAGCAAGGATGAGTTCATTGCCGCCTACGCCAAAAAAGCGGGCGCGTTCCGCGCGGCGCTGGGAACCATTTTCGGCAATCTCAAAAAGCTTTGCTTTTCGTCCTCACTGGGCACTTTCATCGGCGCGCTGCCCGGCGCCGGGGGCAATGTGGCTTCCATCGTCGCCTACAATGAAGTGAAGCGCTGGGACAAACACCCCGATCGCTTCGGCGCCGGAACGCCTGAGGGCGTCATTGTGCCGGAAAGCGCCAACAACGCCAGTGTGGGCGGGGCGCTTGTGCCGCTGCTTTCGCTGGGCATACCGGGCAGCGCCACGGCGGCGGTGCTGGCCGGCGGCCTTATGGCGCAGGGCATCACGCCCGGGCCGCAGCTTATGGAGATGCATCCGGATCTCGCCTATACGTTCATCATCAGCATGCTGATCGCCAATTTCGCCATGATTCTGGTGGGCTTTTTCCTGGCGAAGGTTTGCACGCGCATCCTTGACGTGCCCAAACTCTACATCATCCCGGCGGTCATTTCCCTTTCCATATTCGGCGCGTACGCCCTGCGCAGCAGCATGTTTGACGTGCTGGTCATGATCGGTTCGGGCATCGGGGCCTGGCTGATGTTGAAGGGGCGCGTCATGCCCGCGGCCATTGCCCTTGGCCTTGTGCTTGGCCCGATTATCGAGGAATCTCTTGTCACAACCATGATGCGCGCGCAAGGCGACACAACGCTGGCCGATCTTCTGCTTTTTTCCCCCTTGTCCATGTTTTTCATCGCGGCGTGTCTCTTTGCCCTCGCGCTGCCGTGGCTGCTCAACCGCAAACGCCAGCGCAAAACGCGGATGCGGACCCGCGTCTTTTCAACGGCCTGCTTGCGCAGCTACGCCTTCTGGCTGGTGTTTGTCATCGGGATTGTGAGCGCGGGTTATCTCTGGGAAGCCTTGAAACTCGCGCCCACGCCGCGCATCTTCCCCTTGTGGGTGAGCTCCGTCATGCTTGGCCTGTCTTTTCTCATCTGTTGCAGCGATTTCTTCAGACCGCAGGCACAGAAGGCGGAGGAAACGATTACTCGCGAAGCGCGGCGGCATGTGGTGGTCTACAGCCTCATCCTGCTCGGCGTCTATTTTGCCATTCAGGCAGGCGGATTTTATTCGGCCTGCTTCCTCGGCGTGCTGCTCATGACTGCCTACGGCGTCTTTTGCGTGGGCCGCACGCCGGTTACAGCCGCCGCATGCGCGAAAGTTGGCGTTTTTTCCGCCTGCTGCCTGTTCATTGAATACTGCTGCTTCGGTCTTCTGCTGCGCCTACAGCCGCCACAAGGAATGCTGCTGTAGGCTCACGCGCCATATCGGGCGTCATGGCCGGCGGCGGAGGCATTCACCCCTTTGAGTCAGTGAAAGGGTGAATGCCTCGTTCATTATCCGGGATTGTCTGAGTACAGATGCCGGGGCATGGATGAGCAAGGTGGAACCGACAAAACGCATTGACATGATCCGCAAAACAGAAGACGGTCTCATTCGTGGTCATGGCGGCGGACATGCGCGGGCCGCCGAAGCCTTGCCTGGCGGGCGTCGCCTCTGCCCTTCCGCCCGCGCGAAAATTCTGTTTCATGGCGAACATCGCCAAGCGGCCGGCGCACAATTTTTTACGCAGGGAGCACTGCTATGGACAAGTTTGACGTCATCATCATCGGCGGCGGCCCTGGCGGCGCAAAGGCCGCCAGAGTTCTTGCCGCCGGGGGCAAATCCACGGCACTGGTGGAGGATGCCCACTGGGGCGGCGTCTGCCTCAACTGCGGCTGCATCCCCACCAAGATGCTGCTGGGCGCGACGGCGCCCAAGGGCCTGTTGCGCGGCCTGGAACGCCAACGCGTGGCCAGGGGCACGGTTGAGGTGGATTACGCCGCCCTGCAAAAAAGGGTGCAACGTTATACCAGGGCATCCAGCCAAACCCTGGCCAAAGCTCTGAGCGATGCGGGCGTGACGCTGTTCAGCGGACGCGGCGTCTGCTCCGGCCCGCACGAGGCGCGCGTCATGGCGGCCGACGGCGCTGAACAGACGCTTTCCGCCCGGCATATCATTCTGGCCGGCGGTTCACGCTCCGCTTCCTTTCCCGGCCTGATTCCTGACCATGACGCGGTGCTGGACAGCACTGACCTGCTCGGCATTCCCGCCGTTCCCGAAAGCCTGATTATTGTGGGCGCGGGGGCCATCGGCCTGGAAATGGCCGACTTTTTCAGCAGCATGGGCGCGGCCGTCACCGTGGTGGAAGCGGCCCCGCAATTGGCCCCCACGGAAGACGCGGATATCGCGCGGGAACTGCAAAAGCTGCTGGGCAAGGCGGGGCGCTCCTGCCTGACGGGCGTCAAGGCATCCTCCCTGCTGACCAGGAACGGCCAGGCCGTACTGACCCTGGATGACGGTCGGGAACTGACGGCGGCCAAGGCGCTGGTGGCCGTGGGCCGCACGCCCAACACCGACGGTCTGGAAGCCGAAAAGGCCGGTTGCGGCCTGAACGGGCGCGGCTATGTCGCTGTGGACGACTATCTGAAAGCCGCGCCTTCGGTTTTCGCCATCGGCGACATCAACGGCAAAACGCTGCTGGCTCATGCCGCCGAACATCAGGGCGATTATGTGGCCCGCCAGATTCTGGGGCTGGAAAGCGGAGCCTACGATTCCGGCCCGGTGCCCTCCTGCATTTACGGCAGCCTGGAAGTCATGCGCGTGGGCAAAACCGCCAGACAGGCTCTGGCCGAAGGCGGCAAGACGGAAGTTTCGCGCGCCATGTTCACGGGCAACGCCATTGCGCAGGCGGGCGGCGACGCTTCCGGCTTTGTAAAGGTGGTCTGGCAGGATGACCGCATGGTCGGCATCGCGGCTCTGGGGCATGGCGCGTCACATCTGGTCACGGCGGCTCAGCTTCTCTTGCTGGGGCAATACGGCGGCGACAGGCTGCACGGCTTCATGTTCGCCCACCCCACTCTGGACGAGATACTTTGCGCGGCTGTTCAGGCCCCGCGCGAACCAGCGGCCTGAGCGTCTTCATGTATCCTTTGGCGTCCCTTGCGGGCGGACGGCATCCATCCGCAAGGGGCGTTCGCTTCGCCCGCATGCGGCCCCGCATGTTCATGCCATGCGGCAGACTCGCGCGCCGAACGCGCCGCGGTTGGCCCCAGAAAAGCCTTGCCAGTCGCCAGGAACTTGGATAAAAGTGACTTCCGAAATCATACCCGTTTCCTCCGGTGCATCCGGTCCAGACATAAGGAGAGCAAGATGTCGTATGTGCAGCGAGTGATGGACAGCCTGAAAGAAAAATACTCTTATGAACCCGTGTTCCTGCAGGCTGTTCAGGAGGTGCTGCAAAGCCTGCAGCCGGTGCTGGACAAAAACCCCAAATATGAACAGTACAAAATTCTCGAACGCATGGTGGAGCCCGAGCGCAGCATTGCTTTCCGCGTGGAATGGGTGGACGACAAGGGCCAGGTGCAGGTCAACAGGGGCTACCGCGTGCAGTACAATTCCGCGATCGGCCCCTACAAGGGCGGCCTGCGTCTGCACCCCAGCGTCAATCTGGGCATTCTCAAGTTTCTGGGTTTTGAACAGATTTTCAAGAACTCCCTCACCGGCCTGGCCATCGGCGGCGGCAAAGGCGGTTCTGACTTCGACCCCAAGGGCAAGTCCGAGATGGAAGTCATGCGCTTTTGCCAGGCCTTCATGACGGAACTGTTCCGCCACATCGGCGCCACCATCGACGTGCCCGCCGGGGATATCGGCGTGGGCGGCCGCGAGGTGGGCTTCCTCTTCGGGCAGTACAAACGCCTGACCAAGAGCTATGAGGGCGTGCTCACCGGCAAGAATCTGCTTTTTGGCGGTTCCCTGGCCCGTACCGAAGCCACGGGCTACGGCGCGGTCTACTTCGCCCAGAGCATGCTGGAAGACCGCAAGGAAGACCTGGCGGGCAAAACCTGCGTGGTTTCCGGCGCGGGCAACGTGGCCATCTACTGCTGCGAGAAACTGTTGCAGGTAGGGGCCAAGCCGGTTACCGTATCCGACTCGCGCGGCATGATTTACGATGCCGACGGCATCAAGCTGGATGTGCTGAAGCAGGTCAAGGAAGTGGAGCGCGCCGCCCTGACCCGCTACGCCGAACTTGTTCCCTCGGCCAGGCATACCCCGGTGAGCGACTATCCCCAGGGCCGCAACGCCGTGTGGTCCGTGCCCTGCTTTGCCGCCTTCCCCTGCGCCACACAGAACGAGCTCAATCTGGCCGACGCCGAAACACTGCTGGCCAACGGCTGCCAGTGCGTAGCCGAGGGGGCCAACATGCCTTCCACGTTGGATGCGGTGCATGCCTTTCTCAAGGCGGGCATCGCCTACGGCCCGGCCAAGGCCGCCAATGCCGGCGGCGTGGCCACCAGCCAGCTGGAAATGGCCCAGAACGCCAGCATGCAAAGCTGGAGCTTTGAAACCGTGGACAGCAAGCTGAAGCAGATCATGACCGGCATCTACAAGAACGCGGCCGCCACAGCCGTCGAATTCGGCCAGCCCGGCAACCTTGTGATGGGGGCCAATATCGCCGGCTTCCGCAAGGTGGCCGACGCCATGCTGGCGCAGGGCATATGTTAAGAATCACCGCATGCGAAGTCCGCATGAGGTCTGAAACGGCTTCATGAAAAACGGGCCTTCGTCTTATGCCCAGAAATGTCAAAAGCCGTCCGGCATACCCCGGACGGCTTTTTTCCGTCTCGCCGATCCCGCCCCTCACCAGCGCTCATTGTGAATTCTGTCCGCGCGGAAGCGATCCGCTTCGGCAAAAGGCTGGGCGGGATGCCCCAGCGCAATCAGGCTCAGGGGCATGACATTGGCGGGCAGGCCAAGAATTTCGCGCACGGGCCGCGCGCGTTCCTCCACGGGGTGCAGACCGCACCAGACGGAACCGATATTGCGGGCGCGAGCCGCCAGCATGAGATTTTGCGTGGCGGCGGCGCAGTCCTGCACCCAGAAGCCGGGCGTTTTTTCTTCGTTGAGATCCGCGCAGACCACAATCACCAGCGGCGCGTCAGCCGCCATCTTGGCGTAAGGGTGTCGCTCGGCCAGCGCCGCGCGCACCTTGGGATCGCGCACCGTCACAAAATGCCAGGGCTGGCGGTTGCTGGCGCTGGGGGCAAGCATGGCCGCTTTGAGCATGAGCTTCAGATCCTCGTCGCTGATGTCTTCCCGGGTATATTTGCGGATGCTGCGCCGGGTGAACAGGGCTTCAAAAATATCCATCGCTTTTTCTCCTTGTCTGCAAAAATACTCTTTTCTGCGAATATGCCCCAATCGTCTTCAAAGTAAAAGCCCGGCGCACGGCCCGCCATCTTGCACGGACGGACAGCCAGTGCTATTTTCACCAGCCGGAGGCCGCATGGAAGTTCCTTTTCTCTACGAAATTGTTATCATTTTTCTGCTCTCCATTGTCGTCACCATCGTCTGCAACCGCCTCAAACTGCCCGCCACGGTGGGTTTTCTGCTTACCGGCGTGCTCTGCGGCCCGTCTCTTTTGGGCATTGTCAGCAATCGCGAGGCTATTGACCATGTGGCGGACATTGGCGTGGCCATGCTGCTGTTCACTATCGGCATGGAGCTTTCGGGCGACGCCTTGAGCCGCCTCAAACGTCCCGTCTTTTTAGGCGGCAGCCTCCAGATCGGCCTGACGGTTCTGGCCATCACGGGCATTGCCGTTCTGGAGGGATCCTCTTACCAGAAAGGCGTTTTGTGGGGCTGCCTGGTGGCCCTTTCCTCCTCCGCCATCGTGTTGCGCCTCCTGCAGGAACGTGGCGGCAGCAACACGCCCACCGGCCGTCTTGCGCTGGCGATTCTGGTTTTTCAGGATATCATGGTGGCGCCCATGCTGCTTTGCGTGCCGCTGCTGGCCGGCGCGCTGAACCTCTCGCTGGAAAGCGCGCTCTTTTCCGTCCTCTGGGTGGCGCTGGCCTTGGGCGGCGTGCTGCTTTTCGCCCATTTCGGGCTGAACCGGCTGATGGAAGCGGTCATGCGCACCCGCACCCGCGAAATTCTGCTTCTGACCACCCTGGGCCTGTGCCTGGGCATGGCCCTGCTGACCAGCGCTCTGGGGCTCTCCCTTTCCCTGGGGGCCTTTCTGGCCGGTCTGCTGCTGGCCCGTTCGCAATACAGCATGAGCGTCATCTCCGGCATCCTGCCCTACCGCGACGTGTTCATGAGCCTTTTTTTCATTTCAGTGGGCATGATGCTCAATGTGGATTTTTTCGGCCGGCATTTTTTCAGCATTGTGCTGAGCACGCTGCTCTTCATCATCATCAAGAGTCTGCTGACTCTGCCCGCGGTATTGATTCAGGGCTATCCGCTGCGCGCGGCTATCATCACTTCGCTTTCTCTGGCGCAGGTGGGCGAATTTGCCTTTGTGCTGGCCGCCTCCGCTCTTAGCGCCGGCCTGTTCGACATGATCGCCTATCAGAATTTCCTGGCCATGAGCGTATTGACCATGATGCTCACCCCGGGCCTGATAGCCGTGGCCCCGCGTCTGGCCAATCTGGTCGCGGGCTGGCGCAATGAAAAAAAGCTGGAGGAAGAAAAAGACAAGAGCGGCGACGACAGCTCCCTGGAAGACCATCTCATCATCGTCGGCTTCGGCATCAGCGGCAAACACCTTGCCCATGTGGCGCACGAGTCGGGCATTCCCTATACTATCCTTGAAATGAACCCTGAAACGGTGCATCGCTACCATGACAAAGAGCCTATCTCTCACGGCGACGCCACACAGCCGGTGGTGCTGGAGCATCTGGGCGTGGAAAGGGCGCGGGTGCTGGCCATCATCATATCAGATCCGGCGGCGGTGCGGGCCATTACCATTGAGGCGCGCAGGTTCAATCCCAATCTGTATATCGTGGCCCGTACCCGCTTTGTAACCGAGGTGGCCCCTCTGCGCCGCCTTGGCGCCAATGACGTGATCGCCGAAGAATTTGAAACCTCCATTGAGGTGTTCAGCCGTGTGCTTACCCAGTATCTGGTGCCCCGGCAGGATATTGACGCCTTTGCCGCGCGCATCCGTCAGGCGAATTACAGGATGATCCGCCGCATGAGCAATGCGGTGGATCCTCTGGAAGAAATGGTCAGCCGCCTGCCGGACATGGGCGTGCAGGCCATGCGTTTGGGGAAAAATTCGCCGCTGTGCGGGCTGCCGCTGTCCCAGAGCGGGCTGCGGCCCAACTATGGCGTAACCGTGGTGGCCATCCACCGCCAGGGCGAGATTCATGCTTCGCCGGAACCGCAGAACTGCCTTGAAGCCGATGACATTGTCTACCTTTTCGGCAAAACCGACAAACTGTATGCCGTCAAGCCCCTCTTTTCCGGCCCGTTGAAGGAGAACGCCGCTCAGCCCGAAAGCGCCAAGGCCGCCACATAAACCTATGGTTCAATCGGGGCGACCGCGCCTGTTCCGCCGCCCTCCGGCGCAAGCGGCGGCTGAAACACCACGAAGTGCGGCGTTTCTTCCACTATCCGCCACTGGCGGCGCACCCGTTGCGGCACGGAATAACCGGCGCGCTCATAGGCGTCAGCCTTATGCGCGTTCAGTTGGTCGCGCTCCATAAACACTGTGAGTTTTTTATCCAGCAATTCCCGGTACAGGGCGTCAACCTCGGCGTTGATCTCCCAGTCAATGAGCCAGTCCGATCCGTAAACCGGCCTGTCGTCATTGAGATAATAGCTGAATGAAAACCCGGGCATGGTCTTGTAGTTTGGCCCATACTTGGCCCTCAGAGCCTTGAGCTCAGCCAGTCTGGCGTACATTTCCGCGTCCACCAGCACGCCCCCGGCCTTGGGGAAAATATCGCCGGCATCCATATTCAGCGCGGCGCGAGGCATGGGCCGCACCGGAAAAACATAGGGATATTGATAGCCCACACCGAACATCAGCAGACCGGCCAGCAGACTTGCCCAGGCCAGCGCGCGCGCACCGCCGCCCAGTCGGGCGTGCACCAGCAGCAGAGAAAAAATCAGCGGCACGGCAAAAAAAGCCGGAATTTTATAACCGCCGCTGATCGCCACAGACCAGGCCGCCAGTAGCCCCGCGCCCAAGCCCGCGGCGGCTCGCCAGCGGGGATGCGGCAGCGTGGCGTCGCGCAGCCAGGTTGTGAGGAAAACCTGAGGGAAAAACACGCACAGGCCCCCCAGCAGCATGAACAGGGTGGGCCAGGACAGGCCATAACCTATCCAGCTCTGGCTGTGCAGCGCTTCCCGGATATACCAGGCCGCCAGCAGCGCCAGATAAACATAGGCGGGCCGCAATGCGGCGGGCAGAGGCTTTCCGAGCGGCCGCGCCGCCAGCCAGGGCAGAACGGCCAGGAGGGGCAGTAGCCAGCTCTGGCGCAGATAGATGAGAATGCCCGCATCCAGAGCTTCCCGGATATCCAGTTGCCCTGTGGTCATGCGCGAAAAGGCGGGCAGCGCCCCGGCGTAATGCAACAGGCCGTAGACCAGAAGCATGAGCCCCAGCCAGGCGGCCAGACAGCGGGCGACCTCGCGCCGCCGGGGCCGGGTCAGCCAGATCAGCAGCATCACGGTCGGCGGCAGCAGCAAAAAGGACTGTTTGCACAGCATGGAGCAGCCCGCCAGCAGCCCGGCGATCGCGGGCCAGCCGCTCACGGCGGCCCACAGCGCCCCGCCGGCAAAAAGAATGCCGTCCACCGTATGCCAGGGCATATGCGGGAAGCTGTGCGCCCCCCAGACAAAACCGCAGGTGGCCAGCAGCGGCAGCGGCAGGCCCAGCGCCTCCAAGCGGAAGAGCCTGTTCAAAAAAAGCGCCGCGAACCAGGAGGCCGCCAGCATGCCGGCCACAAAGCCGGCCTTTCCGGCCAGCACGTTGACGCTCTCCGGCGTGAGCCACATCCAGAACGCATGCCAGTACAAAGGCAGCGCGGGCTTGATGTAGTAAAAATCCCGATACGGCGTCTGGCCTTCCAGAATGCGCCAGGCATAGCCGTAAAAATAGCCGAAATCCGTGGTGTCCATGCCGTAGGGCGTGTAGAGCAGCAGATAGGCCAGGGGCGTCAGCGCGGCGACGGCCCAGGCCAGTCTGCTCTGATTTCGATCAGTCATTCGCGCCATAGCGTCAAAGTCCTTGTTTCGGCGGGGTGGGTCGTCGCGCGGCGTATCACAGGCACGCGCCTCTGGCAAGACGGATGAGAGGGCGTCGCTCCGCACGCGGCAAAAACGCGGCATGTCCGCTTGCGCATTTTACAAGAGCCGGCTAAAGTCACAAAATGCAAATTTGAAAACGGCGTCGCCGGCATTGCCGGGCGACGCGCAAAACGCCGCGTATTGCAGGCGGATTTTGCCATGCCTGACGACACAAGTCTGCGCGCCCTGCTGCGCAACGCCAAAAGTATTGCCATTCTGGGCGCAAAAGATACGCCCGGGCAGCCTGTGGATCGTGTGGGCCGCTATCTGCTGGAGCAGGGTTACGCCATATGGCCGGTGCACCCCGTGCGACGCGCTGTCTGGGGGCTGACGGCCTTTCCCCATCTGGCCGCCCTGCCCGGCCCGGCGGATATTATCGACGTCTTCCGCGCGCCGCGATACTGCCCGGAGCACGCGCGCGAAATTCTGGCCCTGCCCTGGCGCCCTCAATGTTTCTGGATGCAGGCGGGCATTGCCTCGCCCGAGGCGCGCGAACTGCTTGAGGCGGCGGGGGCGCGCGTGGTGGAAAACGCCTGCCTGATGGTGGAGCATGCCCGCCTGCTGCGCGGCACGGCGGAACAACAAGCATAAGTTGGTTGACCGTGGCTTCCGAACATACGGAAACTGTATTTCAATGCCGCATGTGCGGCCACTGCTGTGAAGGCCGCGGCGGCATTGTGGTCAGCCCCGCCGATCTCACCCGGCTTTCCGCCTTTCTGCGGCTGAAGCCGGAAGAGGTCGTCACGCGCTATGGCGAACAATCGGGCGGCAAACTCAAAATCCGCACGGGCGCGGACGGTCGCTGCATTTTCTTCAAGGAGGGCCAGGGCTGCGGCGTGCATGAAGGCAAACCCGCCATTTGCCGGGCCTGGCCCTTTTTCAGGGGCAACCTCGAAGACCCCGCCAGCCTGGCCCTGGCCAAGGATTTCTGCCCCGGCATCAACCGGCGCGTGAGCCACGCGGTCTTTGCCCGACAGGGCCTCGCCTATTTGCAGAAAGAAGGCCTGCTGGCGCATGACCCCTCCTGTGAAGCCAACGCGCTGATCCTCAAGTAAGCCAACGATGCGACGCCGCCCCCGCCAGCTCTCAGTCAAGGAATGCTACGCGATTCTCAAGATCGACAAGGGCGCCGATCTTCAGACCGTCAAGCGCGCCTACCGTCGTCGCGCCTTTGAGCTGCACCCTGATCTGAACCCCGGCAAGCCCGACGCCAGCCGCCAGTTTCAACTGCTTAACGAAGCCTATGTGGCTCTTTCGGCCGTGCTCCAGCCCGCCGAGGACGCCCGGCGGAAAGAGGAGGAACGCCGCCGCGCGGCATCCGCCTCCCAGGCGGCTGACTCGTCCCGCCCGGAAGACGCGGCCGGGCGGTCGAGTGAAGAAGAGCGGAAACAGTCTTCGCAAAAAGACGGCAACGACAACGGCGCGCAGGCTTCAGGGCAGGCGACTGATCAGACTTCGCAAGCCGCCGGGCAGGCCGGGCCTCAAGACAAGGCTTCATCCGGGCAGGATGGACACGAACGCACGGAGCAGCAGGCCGAAAAGAGCACAAATGCTTATGCCGAACAGGATGTGCTGCGTGATTTGCTCAATGATCCCTTTGCCCGGCGCGTCTTTGAGGATATTTACAGCGAGTTGAGCCGTCAGCAGGCCGACCAGCAGCAGACGCCGCCTGAAAACGAGAGCCAGACCCGCCAGGCCGCGCCTCAGGAGAAGACCAGCACCAAGCTCCATCAGGGCAATCTGGCCTGGGGGACGCCCAAGTGGAATCTGGATCTTAACAAGAGCGTCAAGGGCGTGGTCAAGGACTGGCTGCGCCGCCAGATTGACGAAGAGCAAAGCCTGACCCTGCCTGCCGCCCGGCTTGCGCCGGGCAGGCGTGTGCGCCTGCAAATCCGCCGCGGATTTTCCGGCGAATTGCGCACCGTGGAAATCACCCTGCCGCCGGATTTCGCAGTGGGCAAGCCCGTGCGCCTGCGGGGGCTGGGCAAACGCGTGGGGCCCTGGCAGGGCGATCTTTATCTCACCCTGTACAATGAGTAGGGCTACAGCGCTTCTTTCGCAATGCTGAAGCTGAACTCCCCACGCTCCTCTCCTCCCACCGCATAGCGCAGACGTTCCCTGACCGCGTTCTCCGCATCAAACGTCAGCACCACAGGCTTTCTGGAATACAGCTCTCCCGGTCCGTCAACATATTCCACAGCGGTGATGATCAGTTCGTCATTGGGCTGGCAGGTGCGCGCCGCGGCGCCGTTGAGAATGCAGCAGCGGGAACCGGCCTCGCCGTAGATCACATAGGTGGAAATGCGCTGGCCGCTGTTTTTGTTCCAGATATTGACAAATTCCAGAGGATAGATGCCCGCCAAAGCGCACTGTTCCGGATCAAGCGTGATGGAACCATGGTAATCCAGCACGCAGCCTGTCACATGAATGCCGTGCAGTTTGGCCCGCAGTATCTGAAGCATGTTCTCCGCCTTTGGCTTGAACGCCCGCGCGCAAACGCCGCGAGAGCGCGCTCTGAAAAAAGGCCGCGTAACGCGGCCTGGAAAATTGGAAAAACAGTTCTGGCGCTTTCCGAAGGGACAATGGGCGATGCTCTCAGTATGCCCTGATGTATTCATCCATATTGCCGGCGGAACAGTTGCGGCTGACCCAGAAGGCCGAGGCCCAGACCATCAGGGCCGTGGCCTGGGTATCGTCCAGAGCCTTGAGCTTGGACTCCAGACTGGATTTGCTGGCGCCGTGGCGCAAATGGACGTTATTGACGTCGCAGGCGTCCGTCACCCGAAGCAGCAGATAGGACAGACGGGTGTGATCGGGCATCAGCTTCATGTCCTTGTGGGCTTCCACGATGGTCTTGAGTTCGGCCGCGCTGAACCTCTGCTTGATGCCGGTAATGGCCCGAAAAAAGGTATCCACGGCCCACGGCAGAATAAATTCCGCGCCGGCGCTCTTGGTGCGAAAATAATCCTTGAGCCAGCGTTCCTGATCGTCATTGATGCGTGCTGCGACCTGCGGCATGGATGCCCCCGATACTTATGTGCGCCCCGGCCCGGAACCGGGTATCATTACGATGCTGTGCGCCGCCTGTTTTCTTAGGGGCTACACTACCTTGCAGAAAAATTCAAGACATGATCTAGGCTCGGGGCTTGTCAGGCTCAGACCCCATTAAAAAATGCGTTATAGGTTTTGCTTGTGGGCAAAAAAGAGAGATTTTTCCGCATGCCGCCCGAAGCGGAGCAAAGGGCGGGCTGTCGCCACAACAATCCAAAAAACAGGAATTTTTTGCGTCGCACGGAAAGGGGCGATTTTTGACGGGAGTGTGCTCATGTGCATGGCAGACAAAAATCGCGCAGTGCGCGGCCAGCGAAACGGGCCGTTTTTGACGGACAATTGCGGCGGAACACAACCAGCCCCCCTGACCAACAGCGCATTCATGGGGTCTGACTCTAAACAGACAAGGCGACAAAGGCGGCGATGCAAATGGCGAAAGGCAACCCGCGGCGTAACGGCCATGGCGTATGGAGATTGCGCGCCAAGCCTTGAGCATGCCGAACATGATTTTCATTTTGCGCCACTGTTTTTATGGAATGCCGCCGGCTGACCGGAGGCATTGCAGACGGCATGGGTTTTGAATTCAGGCCGCCTTTTGCGCCCGACACAGCGGGAAAGGCCCCTTTTTTCAGCGGGCCCGCCGCTGCCCCGTGGGCTTCGAGATGAGTGGCGTCAATCAGGAGAACATTTCCTATTTTTGAGAGTATAACTGTATAAATCAA
>NZ_JBNPLS010000034.1:0-20208 GCF_050313595.1 Desulfovibrio sp. SGI.169
GTGACATGCTCAAACTATGCAAGCTCCCTTTTGCGTGTTCAGGCTTCAGGCAAAACGCTGCCTGCGGGCGACATCGCAGGAAGATTATGCTGGAGCGGACCGGTAGCGGTGATCGCGTTTTTTTGCTAGCGTTGAAAAAATATCATGTGGCGGCAGGAGGTTTCTGTCATGATCTCCCCCATAGACGCTATAGACTATGCCATTGCCCATTCCGGCAGAATAGCCGATGAGGCCCATTACTATCTTGCGACGCTGCCGTTGCAAGATAACAGGCCATTGATGGATCAGGCAAATTTTCATATTGTTGACAGAACCATCGGCACGTCGCAGATAGGTTTTGACTATTACTATAATATAGTTACATATCGGATTTAGAAACAGTTGAACGGCATGGCGTGGAATACGCATTTTGTGCGTATTGCGCTGCCGTCGCGGCGGAATGCCCAGTTCATGTCATCCAGAACATATATAGCCATTGATCTCAAGTCGTTCTATGCCTCTGTTGAGTGCCTGGAGCGTGGGCTTGACCCTCTGACGACCAATCTGGTCGTTGCCGATGAGAGCCGCACACAGAAGACCATCTGCCTTGCCGTGTCGCCTTCGCTCAAATCTTACGGAATTTCCGGACGCGCGCGGCTGTTTGAAGTCGCGCGGAAGATACGCGAAGAAAATGAGCGGCGCAGGCGCAAGGCCCCCAATTACGCCTTCAGTTCAGAATCATATGACAGTACCGTCCTTCAGAACAGGCCGGATACAGCCATTGCCTATCTCGTGGCCACACCGAGAATGGCTCTGTACATCAAACGCAGCGCATTGATTTACAGTGTTTATCTGAAGTATATCGCGCCAGAAGATATTCATGTATACTCAATAGATGAAGTTTTTATTGACGCAACAAGCTATATCGGCCTGTACAAGAAGACGGCGCATGAGCTTGCCATGACCATAATGAGGGATGTTCTCAAAACAACAGGCATTACCGCCACGGCGGGAATCGGGGATAATCTGTATCTTTGCAAGGCGGCTATGGATATTGTCGCCAAAAGGATGCCCCCGGATAAGGACGGGGTTCGCATCGCGGAACTTGACGAAATGTCCTACCGCCGTCTTCTGTGGGAACATCGCCCGCTTACCGATTTCTGGCGGGTGGGCAAGGGCTATGCAAAAAAGCTGGAAGCATACGGGCTCAGAACAATGGGCGACATTGCCCGCTGTTCGCTGCATTGTGAGGATTTGCTCTACCGGCTTTTTGGCGTCAACGCTGAATTGCTTATAGACCACGCCTGGGGCTGGGAGCCCTGCGGCATTGCTGACATCAAGGCGTACAGGCCCGCTTCGAGCAGCATCTGCTCCGGGCAGGTGCTGCATGAAGCCTACGGGTTTGAGAAGGCGCGGCTGGTTGTGCGGGAAATGACGGATGCGCTGGCCCTTGAACTGCTGAACAAACGGCTTGTGACCAATCAACTTGTACTAACCGTGGGCTATGACAGTTCCAATCTGACAGATGCGAAGAAAGATTGCGAGTATCACGGGCAGATCAGCACAGACCGCTATGGCAGAATGACCCCGAAACACGCGCATGGCACGATGAACCTGAAGGGGCATACATCTTCCGCCAGTCTGCTGGGCGCGGCGGTGGTTGACCTTTTTGAACGCATTGTGAACAGGGGCCTGCTGGTGCGCAGAGTGACGCTGTCCGCCAACAACGTGATTGAGGAAAAATATGGTCAGGCGCCCGCGCGGATGGAGCAGCTTTCGTTGCTCACAGACGCTTCCTCTCAGGCGAGGCGTGAGGAGCAGGGGGCATTGCAAAGGGAAAGAAGGCGACAGCAGGCTGTGCTTGCTATTCGCAACAGGTATGGCAAAAACGCCATCCTGAAGGGCATGAGCTTTCAGGATGGAGCAACCGCGATGGAGCGCAACAGGCAAATCGGCGGGCACAAGGCATGAGCGGAAAATACGATGACATTATCCGCCTGCCGCGCCATGTTTCCGCTGTGCGTCCGCGCATGTCCATGGCGGACAGGGCCGCGCAGTTTTCCCCCTTTGCCGCTCTGACCGGACATCATGAGGCCGTCAGGGAGGTGGAAAGGCATACCCTGGAAAAAATTGAGCTTGATGAGCAAAGCCGTGACATATTGACCTCACGCCTGCAAAGGCTGCTTGAAGAGCGGGACGCGCGCCATGTGGTCAGCGTGACGTATTTTTCCAGGGACGCGAAGAAGGACGGGGGCGCCTATGTCACGTTGACGGGCGTTGTGGATGCCTTTATGGAGCCCGAGGCGCGCGTTGTCATGGCGGACGGCGTCAGGGTACCTCTTGCCGATATCATTGACATTCAAGGCGCGGCATCCGCCTGGGAGGATGATGCCCCTCCCTGGGAATGAATGTCGGCACAAGTCCCGCGGGAGAAAATGGGGCGCGATTGCCGATGCGCGCAGGCCGCGCCTTTCTGGCCCCGTCGTGTTCCCGCCTGTGATAGGCGCGCGGTCTTCCCTGAGGGCGCGCGCTTCAGGGAGGTGCTGGGCGAACGCGCAACGAAGCCGGCCTGGCGGCGCTGTCCGCGGTTGGCGCGGAGTCACTGTTTTCAGGCAGTGTCACAAATTTGAACGCGAGGCCGCGACGTTTTTATATTTGCAAAAATAATATGTTATTTCGATATGTTGAAGAGTGGCATGGCAATTGCTTACTGAGTGGAGCATCCGGCCTGTTGCCGGCAAGACAGAGACAAGACCAGGGGAAACGTCATGCCCGCTTTCTTTACGAATTTTGTGGAAATTATCAGGGGCTTCTGGAACAAAATGAGCATGATCCAGCGCGTGGCCGTGGCCGGCGGCGCGGTGGCGCTGCTGTCCGCCGTCATCGGCCTCTCCATCTGGCTGAACCGGCCGGAATACCGCGTGCTTTATTCCAATCTGGGCGCGGAAGACGCCAGCCATGTGATCAAGGCTCTGCAAACCGATAAGATTCCCTATCAGCTGGCTGACAACGGGGCCACCATCATGGTGCCCAGAGAAGTGGTCTATGACCAGCGCATCAAGATCGCCGGCGAAGGCGGCCTGGTGGGGCAGGGCATCGGCTTTGAAATTTTTGACAAGGTCAAGGTGGGCCAAACGGACTTTGTGCAGAAAATCAACTACACCCGCGCGCTTCAGGGCGAACTTTCGCGCACCATCAGCGAATTTCCCAGTGTGGAGAGCGCCCGCGTGCACCTGGTCATCCCCCAGCGCAGTCTTTTTGTGGAAGAGCGCCAGTCCCCCTCCGCCTCCGTTGTGCTCAAGCTGACCAACCCCAACAGCAAGCCCGACCAGAAAGAAATCAACGCGATCCTGAACATGATGCTCATGGCCGTGGAAGGTCTGGACAAAAGCCATGTTTCCATCACGGACAACGGCGGCAAGGTGCTTTACCAGCCGGAAGAGGACAGCCTGGCCGGAACCACCAGCACCCAGATGGAGCATCGCCTTCAGGTGCAGCGCAATCTGGAGCGGCGCATCGAGGAAATGCTGCAACCCCTGTTCGGGCCGGGGCGGGTCATCGCCAAGGTCAATGCTGACATGGACTTCAGCCAGAAGACCATTCGCCGGGAACTTTTTGACCCTGAAAAAACCGCCGTGCGCAGCGAACAGCGCAGCGAGGAAAGTCAGCAGGGCCGCGCCAATCTCGAGGCGGGCGCGCCGGACGCCAACTTTCGCGGCGACGGCATCACCGATTCGGTGTCGGATCAGAACGGCACCCGTGAAACCCGCACCACCAACTATGAAATCAACAAGGAAGAACAGCAGATTGTTGCCAATGTGGGGGATTTGCGCCGCCTGACCGTTGCGGTTATCATTGACGGGACGTATGAAAAGCTTGACGGGGTATGGTCCTTTGTGCCCCGCAAGGCGGAAGAGCTGGAGCGCGTGCGGCAGCTGGTCTCCAATGCCGTGGGGCTGGACAAGGGGCGTGGCGACCTGCTGGAGGTGAGCTCCGCTCCCTTCAACGATTCGGAGCCGCCCAAAGAGCCCAATTTTGCCGACCTGCTGGCCGATTACGCCGAACGCCTGGGCAAACCGCTGCTCAATGCCCTGCTGGCCTTCCTCTTCCTGATGCTGATCGTGCGGCCTGTGGTGCTTGCCCTGATCCGGCCCAAGGTGGAGGCCGGCGAAATGGTGGAAGGTCTGGAGGGCCTGCCCGCCGCCGAAGAGCAGCTTGCCTTGTACGAAGCCCTGGAGGAGGCGGCCAAGGCCGACGAGGAAGAGCCTGATCAGGAAGATGACGACGAACTGGTGTTCAAGGATATTGAAGCACTGAAAGCGCATATAGTCACCTTGTCCGACAATCATATGGAACAGGTGGTGACTCTGGTGCGCGGCTGGATGAGAAACGATGAAACAGCAAAGGTCTGATTTCACGGCGTTGCCTTCCGGGGGCGGGAGCGCTTCCCGCCTTCCGTCCCTGGCGGAACTCAAGGCCCTGCGGCACGCCCAGAGGGAAACCAATCAGCGGGTGGAGGAGTTGAAACTGCGCCTCTACCGGTTTACGGAACAGCATATGGATCAGGCCGTCCATCTGATCCGGCGCTGGCTGACGGACAAGTAACGCAAGAAACCGCGCGTCCGCCGTGGCGCGGGCGCGTTCGAGCAAGGAGTGGAGGGGATGGAGTTGACCGGCCATCAGCGTATTGCCGTGCTGCTGCTCGCCATGGGCGACAAGTTTACGGCCGACGTCTTCAAACGCATGGAGCGGCAGGAAATAGCCGAGGTTTCCAAAGCCATCGTGGAGCTGGAGCCCGTGCCCAGGGAAACCGTGGAGGAAGTGCTGCGCGAGTTCCATGAATCTCTGGTGGACGGCGTGGACATGATCGCCGGCGGCAGCGATGCCGTAAAACGCCTGCTGGTCAAAAATCTGGACCCTGAAACCGCCAAGTACGTCATGGACTCCCTGAGCCTGGATACCGGCCCCGCGCCTTTCCGGGAGCTGGAGTCGGTCAGCCCCCGCCTGCTTTCGCAGATACTGCGCAACGAGCATCCCCAGACCCTGGCGCTGATCATGGGCCATCTCAACCCTGATCAGGCCGCCAATTTGTTGACAAGTCTGCCCGCCGGCGTGCGGGCCGAAGTGCTCACTCGCCTGGCCAAACTGGAGTCCGTGCCCGAAGACATGCTCATGGAAGTGGACAAGGTGCTCACCAGTCAGCTCATCGCCATGGGCGGCAAAGAGGGCAAAAAGGTGGGCGGCGTGCAGTCCGTGGCTGAAATTCTCAATGCTGTGGATCGCGCCACGGAAGAGGAAGTGCTCTCCGAGATTGAGGAGGATTCCGCCCAGATGGCCGAGGATATCCGCAACCTCATGTTCGTCTTTGAAGACTGCAAAAATATTGATGACCGCGGCGTGCGCGAGCTGCTCAAAGAAATTTCCAACGAAGACCTTACCCTGGCCCTGCGCGGCGCCAGCGACGATCTCAAGGAAAAATTCTTCAAGAACATGTCCGAACGCGCGGGCAACATGATCCGTGAAGAACTGGAATTCATGGGGCCCACCAAACTTTCCGACGTGGAAACCGCTCAGCAGAATATCGTCAAAATTGTGCGCCGCCTGGAAGCCGAAAACAAGGTGGTGGTCAGCCGGGGAGCGGGCGAGGTTTTTGTTTAGAAGTCACCGCATGATGCATATGAAATGATTTTTCATGCCGGACGAGAGTCCGGCACGGTGCGGAAAGCGCCGTGAATGAGCCAAAAATCAGATTTGCTGCGGACTCAATTGTAACTTCGGGAAGCGGTCATGGCGTCAGAAGAATTGCGCAAAAAATGGGGCACCATCTTCATGGGGGAGCGCGAAGCCACCGTGGAGCAACTGGACGCCATGCAGGAGCCCATGCGCCGCGAACAGCTCAAGCGGGAGCGGCAGGAAGACTATCTGGAGCGGGTGCGGGCCAGGGCGGCTGAGCGGGCGCGCGAAATTCTCGGCGCGGCCTATGCCGAACGCCAGAAAGTGCTGGAAGAAGCCAGGGCCGAAATCAAGGCAGAGCGTCAAAAGCTGATCAGCGAAAGCGATGCCCTCAAGGCCGCCGGAACCGCCGCCCATGAGCAGGCCGCCGCCGCGCTGGCCAAGGCTGAGGCCGCGCGTGAAGAGGCCGGGCGAATCCGCGAAGCGGCCCACGGCGAGGGCTTTCAGGCCGGAATGGAGCAGGCCGGGGCCGAGCTGAGAGAATTTCGCGCGGAATTGGGGCAGTCCCTGGCTGCGGTATTGCGCGCCGTTGACGCCCAGCGAAAGACCATCAGCGACTCCTGGCGCGAAGAGTTGGTGGAACTGGTTCAGACGGCCGTTGCCGCGGGCACGGGCTGGCTGCTGGGCAAAGAGCACAATGCCGTTTTGCGTTCTCTGGTGCTGGAGGCTGTGAGCCTGCTGGAAGACCGGGCCACTGTGACGGTGCGCGTCAACCCTGAAGACGAGGCGGCGGTTGGCGACATGTTTATGGCCGCGCGCGAGCGCGTGCCTGAGCTCAAGCAATGGATCGTCAACGGCGACGCGAGCGTGGAGCGCGGCGGCCTGGTGGCGGAAAGCGTCAGCGGCAGTGTGGATTGCCGCCGCGAGCACTTTCGGGAACTGGTGGACGGCGTGCTGGTTCATCTGGCTCTGCCCGTCAGCGAGAGTGAGGAGGCTTCTTCTTCCGCCGTGCATGAACTGGTGGAGCGCGAGGTTGAAAGAATCGCCGCCCTGTCGCCTGTGCCGGAGCCGCCCGCGACGAGCGCGTCCGACCTTGCGCCCGAGGCAGCGCCCGAAATCGCGCCTGACGTTCTCGAGCCGGAAAGCCTGACAGATGGCGGGGCCGTTGCCGCGCCCGGCGAAGAGTCGGACATGCCGCTGAACGCGGCGGACGCGCCGCTTTCAAACCTGGCGGATGCGCCCCCGCAGGCCGCGCCGCCTCTTGCTGAAAGCGCCGGCGCGGAGGAAGCCTCTCTTTCGGACTCCGCCGGCGTTACGTCGCAAGCTTCCGCGTCCGCGGCCGAAGCCTCCGCGCCCCATGCCGCTCCCCTTGCGCGGGCCGAAACTCTCGCGCCTTCCGTTTCCCCCGTCGAACGGGATATTCAGAACGGGGCCGTACCGGCGGAGTCTCTCGCGGCGGAAAACTCAGCGGAAAAAGACAGTCAGAATGAGGCTATGCCGCAGGCCTGGCTGCCGCCTCTGGGAGATGACGAACCTGATGCCGGCGCTGCGCCCGCTGTGGCCCGTGAGCCCGCATCCGGGGCTGACGGCTATGAGGGTACGGCGGCAGCCGTGCTTGACGCGCCGCGCAAGGAAAATCCCAGCCTCGCTGAGCTGGAGGAAGAGCTTTTTCCCCTGGAGCATGAGAATCAGCGCGAAGTGCTTGCCGGCGGCGGCTTTCTGCCCGGCGCGGGCAACAGCTAGTGTCTCATTGCAAAAATTCCGCGCGGAATTCCGCGAAGAATTTTTGCGGGATCGTTGGCGAGAAAACGTGGTTTTTCGCTCACTCACGGCGGCTACGCCGCCGCAAAGCCCTTGCGGGTTTTGCAGCGTCTACTTTTGCAAGCAGACGCTAGGGCGGGCCGGAGGTGAAAAGGGCATGAAACTGGACCCGCGCGCCTGTTCGCAACTTCTGCGCGCCAGCAATCCCATCCGCCTTTTCGGCAAGGTCAACAAGGTGGTGGGCCTGGTGGCCGAGGGGGGCGGCCTGCGCGCCCCTCTGGGCGCTGTCTGCCATATGCTGCCCGACGGAGAAAGCGAGGGCGTCGCCGCCGAGGTTGTGGGCTTTCGCGACGGCAACCTGCTCTTCATGCCCTATGGAGACATGCGCGGCATTCGCCCCGGCAGTCTCATTCGCAACACCAGTCTGCCGCCGGTTTTTCCCGTGGGGCCCGATCTGCTGGGCAGGGCTTTTGACGCCTTCGGCACGCCGCTGGACGCCGGGCCGCCCGTGAACGCGGAAATTTATACATCGCCCCTGCCCGCGGGCGAGCGGGGTCAGGCCGACTTTCAGCGCCAGATGGAAATGCAGGCGCCCTTTACCCCTGAATGGGCGACTATGGCCCGAAGCCAGTGGCGTCCCGATCTGGTTCCCATCTACGCCGATCCGCCCAGCCCCCTGCAACGTCCGCGCATTACTGACATCCTGGATGTGGGCGTGCGCTCCATCAACAGCCTGTTGACGCTGGGCAAGGGCCAGCGCGTGGGCATCATGGCCGGTTCCGGCGTGGGCAAGTCCACGCTCATGGGCATGATGGCCCGTTATACCAAGGCGGACGTCAATGTTATCGCCCTGATCGGCGAGCGCGGACGCGAGGTGGTGGAGTTTATGGAGCGCGACCTGGGGCCTGAGGGCATGGCCCGTTCCGTGCTGGTCATCGCCACATCGGACCAGTCGCCGCTGGTGCGCATGCGCGCGGCCTATGCGGCCACGGCTGTGGCCGAATATTTTCGCGACAGGGGCATGGACGTTCTGCTGATGATGGATTCCGTGACCCGCTTTGCCATGGCGGCGCGCGAAGTGGGGCTGGCCGTGGGCGAACCGCCCACCACCAAGGGCTATACGCCCTCGGTCTTCGCCCAGCTGCCCAAATTGCTGGAGCGCGCGGGGCGCTCGGCCAAAGGCGCCATCACCGGCATTTACACTGTTCTTGTGGATGGCGACGACTTCAACGAGCCTGTTGCCGACTCTGTGCGCTCCATTCTGGACGGGCATATTGTGCTTACCCGCGATCTGGCGGACCAGGGGCATTTCCCGGCCATTGACGTGCTGCGTTCCATCAGCCGCCTGCGCTCGGATATCTGCCGGCGGGAGGACGTGCTGGCCGGGCGGGTGATCACACGACGCATGAGCACTTACCGCCGCGTGGAGGATATGGTCAATATCGGGGCGTATGCAAAGGGCAGCAATGCGGAAATTGACGAAGCCATAGCCGCCATGCCGGCCATCAACGCTTTTCTTCGGCAGGATGTGGGCGACCCGCAGTTTCTGGAGCAATGCATGCAACAGATGCGCGAACTGGCCCAGGCCGGGCAGCCTGCGGTCGCCGCCCCGCAGATGCCCTCTCCGCCGGCGGTTTGAGCCGTTCGCGGCGGCAGCCGCGCGTCGTCCATCTTTTCTCCCGGCGCGCCGTGGGCGCTTGAATCGGCAAGGGGGGTGTGCTAAAGTAAACATGCGCCGCGTCCGGCCCCGCAAGCCCGGCGCGGCCCGCGCATCCACCCGTCCGTTGTGGCGGAAGCTCCCCTGGAGTCGCCATGTCCCTTTCCCGGCTATTGGGTTTTCTCACGCGCTCCACAAAAAGAAATTCCGGCGCCGCTTCGGCTGATTCCAGCGAAGCCGAGCGCTTTTTTGCCCTGCGCCACCATTCCTTCAAGCTTTTCCTCACCGCCTGGAACAAGTTTCAGGAAACCATGACCGAGGTGGAGTACACGCTCTGCTGCGATCATCCTTTTGGCCTGTATCGCGTCCGCGCGCTCTGCACCAGCGTTGCCACCCAGGTGTTTCAGTGCATCCAGCAGCTGGAACGGCTGGATCCGGCGCCCGGCCCGGCGCTTTCCGCCCGCTTCGCGGAACTGCAAAAAACTGTGGCCGCTGAAGTCTATGAGCCGGAATCCTGCCTGCTCGGCCCGCTGACGCTGCCCCTGGGTTGCGGAAATCTGGACGACGCGGACGCGCAAGCCCTGGTGGACCCGGCCACCGCCCGGCTGGAAGCCCTGCGCAAACGCTTTCCCGAAGTCGTTCCCTCCGGTTTTGTCGTCACTGCGGCGGGCTGCCAGCATTTTTTTCAGAGCGGAGAGCTGCAAAGCGAGATCAATCGACGGGTTCAGGCGGCGGGCGGTTTTGGCCCGGAGCATCTGGCCAAACTCTCTGAAAGTTTGGGAAGCCTTGTGGAAAGCACGCCCCTGCCCGCCGATCTGGCCGAAGCCGCGCTGACTGAAGTGCGGGCGCTGCGTGCCCGCTGTCAGCGCCCCATGCGCCTTTTGCTGCGGGGCCGTCTCTGGCCGCGCGCCTCTCTGACTGATGACGCGGCGGAGAGCGCGGCCACGGCGGAAAACGTCATGGACCCCGGCCTGCTGCTCTGGGGGCCGTCCGCGCCGCTGGACGCGCCGGATGAGGCAATTCTGCAAGCCCTGCACGTCACGCTGGCCCGCAAGCAGCGGGCGCAGGCCCTGATTTACCGGCGCGCGCGCGGCCTCACCGAGGCGGATGCGGGCGTCTGCGTGACCTGCCTGGCTGTGGAGGAGGGGGCCTGGGGCGGCCTGGCCCATACGGGCAATCCCTTGCAGCCGCACGGGGCCAATGTGCATGTTTATGCCTGCGAGGGGCTGCCGCAGGATATGGAATATTCCGCCTTGCCTGTGGACATGCTGCGCCTGGCCCGCGCCGCGCCGCACGAGGTGCGCTGTCGTGAACCGCATGATCCGAAACATCCGGTGCTGGATGACGCCACGGCCCTGCGGGTGGCGGAGCTGGCCCTGGCGCTGGAGAAGGCTGAAGGCCATCCGCTTTCCCTGACCTGGGTGCGTGTGCCCGGCGGTGGGGTACGGCTTTTGCTGGTGCGGCCCATGATGCTGGCGGCGGACGCGGGCGCCTTGCCCGCGCCGGATGAGGCAGGTCGGCCGCCTTTGCTGGCTGGGGGCGTCACGGTCAATCCCGGCAGGGCCTGCGGCCCGGCCATGCCGGCGCGGAACTGGGAAGAGGCGCGCCTTTTCCCGCAGGGCGGCATTCTGGTCGTGCCGGACGACAGCTATCTTTGGGCGTCGCTTATGGACCGGGCCGCGGGCGTCATCGCCGAACGCGGGCTGCCGGGTTCCCGCCTGGGCTCTCTGGCTCGCGAATTTGGCAAACCGGCCCTGTTTGGGCTGAAGGGCGCTCTGGACATGTTGGCCAGGGGGCAAAAAATTACTCTTTGCGCCGATCTGGGCAGCGTGTACCAGGGCCAGAGGGATGAACTGCTGGCCGGGGCCGCAAAACCGCGCGACTTCATGCCGGGCAGCCCGGTATTCCGCATTCTTCAGCACGCGGCCGCGCATATCCTGCCCCTGACCATCGACGTGGACAGCGCTGACTTCAGGGCCGTCAACTGCGCCACCTATCACGACATCGCCCGTTACTGCCATGAAAAGGCGGTCAGCGCCATGTTCGCTCTGGGGGCGGAAAAGAGGCACGCGCCCCAGCGGGTCAAGCAACTGCGGGACACGGTGCTCAAACAGTTCTGGGTGGTCAACCTCAGCGACGGCTTTACCGCCACTCCGACGGGGCCGGTCATTGATGTGGAGCGGATCGCCTCGCGGCCCATGCTGGCCCTCTGGCGCGGCATGAACGCCCACCCCTGGCAGGGGCCGCCGCCTGTGGACGGCAAGGGTTTTTTGTCCGTCCTGTTTGAGGCCACGGCCAATCCGCATCTGGATCCGGCGGCTCAGACGGCCTATTTTTCTGAAAAAAACTATTTTATGATTTCACGCGAGTATTGCAGCCTGCATTCGCGCTTCGGCTTTCATTTTGTTTCGGTGGAAGCGCGCCTGGGCGCGCGCAGCAAGGAAAATTATCTGCTCTTCCAGTTGCGCGGCGGCGCGGCCAATATTGAGCGGCGCATCCTGCGGGTGCGTTTTGTGGCCGACCTGCTCTGGGAGTTCGGCTTCGCGCCAGTGCTGCGCAACGATGCGGTCAGCGCCCGCCTGGAGGGCATGGATATCGAAGAAGGCGAACACCTGCTGGCCGTGGTGGGGTACATGACCATACATACCCGCCAATTGGACATGATCATGCAGGATTCAGCCCAGGTGGCCGCTCGGCGCGAGGAAATGCTCGCCCATTGCCGGGCGCTGTTCACGGGCCGCGCCCTGCCCGCAACCGCCGCTCAGGAGGTTCCCCCATGCCGGTGACGTCGTCCGCCCCGCACAGGGGCTACAAAATCATTCACCGCCGTCTGCTGCTGACCCTGCTGCTGCTGGCGCTCACGCCGCTGGCGGCCTTGGGCCTGTTCTGCCTGGATCGCATCAATACCATCTATGACGAAAAAATCAGCGCGGGCCTGGAAGCCGTGACCAGCAGCAAGCACCGCGCCCTGGATACCTTTATTGTGGAGCGGGTGGCCCAGATCAAAACCCTGGTTTTTACCCACCCCTATGCCGAATTGAGCGATCCCGCCCGGCTGAGCGAGATTTTCAGCGTTATGCAGAACAACAGCCGCTCCTTTGTGGACCTCGGCATCATCGGCATGGACGGCAGGCATGTGGCCTATGTGGGGCCGTATGACCTGCACGAGGCCAATTACGCCGATACCCCCTGGTTCCACGAGGTCTTGCGCAAGGGCGTTTATGTCAGCGACGTCTTTATGGGCTACCGGCATGTGCCGCACTTTATCATTGCGGCGTTGCGGCACGAGGGCGGGCGCAGCTACATCATGCGCGCCACCATTGACATGGAGGCCATCGACGCCCTCCTGCGCCGGGTCTATTCCGGCCAGCACAGCGACGCCTTTCTGGTCAATGAACAGGGCGTGCTTCAGACTGATTCGCTCTATCATGGCGACATCATGAGCAAATTCAGGCTGCCTCCGCTCAGCTCCGCCCGCAACGGCATGCTGACCATGCCCCTGAATGTGCCCTCCGGCAAGGGGAGCGGCCAGAATCTGCTGGCGGCCATGATGCGGCTGGACTCCATGCCCTGGGTTCTGGTGGTGGTGGACGATGTGGGCGAGAGCCTGCAACCGTTGCGCCAGCTTCAGGTGCTGATTTTGTTTTTCGTGCTTTTGGGCGGCGCGCTGGTCACCGCGGGCGCGGTGCTCTGCACCCGGCGTCTGGTGGCCTCGCTGGCCGCCGCGGACCAGAAGCAGGCCCATATCGACGCCCGCATGCTACAATCCAGCAAAATGGCGGCCTTGGGCAAGATGGCCGCCGGTGTGGCCCATGAGGTCAACAACCCGCTGATGCTGATCCAGGAAAACGCGGGCTGGATTCGCGACCTGCTGGAGGACGAAAAGCCGGAGAACATGCAAAATTATCAGGAAATTCTGGAGAGTACGGACAAGATCGAGCAACACGTCAAGCGCGCCAAAGGCATCACCCAGCGCATGCTGGGCTTTGGCCGCCGCATGAACCCCGGGCGGACGGAGATTCTGCTCAATTCCCTGGCGGATCAGGCTGTTGAAATGCTCAAGACCGAAGCCGCCAACCGCAATATTGTCATCAGCAGGGAGTTTGATCCGCGTCTGCCCGTGATTCTGTCAGACCCGGCCCAACTGGAGCAGGTTTTCATCAACATCATTGATAACGCCATTGACGCCATCGGCAAGGACGGCAGCCTGCGCATCCGCACCGAAGCCTGCGAGTCGGGCGCGCGGATTTTTTTTACGGACAGCGGGCCGGGCATGGATGAGGAAACCCTGAAACGCATTTTTGACCCCTTCTTCACCACCAAGAAGGTGGGCGAGGGCACGGGGCTGGGCCTGGCCATCTGCTTTACCATTCTGGAAAAGCTGGGCGGCCGGATTGAGGTGCGGAGCCAACCGGGGCAGGGCGCCACGTTTTGCATCACCCTGCCGCTTGAGCCCATGCAAAATCCGCGGGAAGAGGACACCGAGAACTGAGCCGTGCCGTCCGCGGACGGCATGGCCGAAAGCCGCATCAACCTTTTGAGCCAGGAGCGCCTATGCGTGTGTTGTTTGTGGACGATGAAGCGGAATTCCTGCAACTGATGGAAAAGCGTCTTTCCCGGCGCGGCATGGCAGTCAGCACCGCCCAGGACGGGCAAAGCGCTCTGGATCTGCTGGACGCCGCCCTGGCAAACGGCGGGGAGATGTTCAAGGCCGTGGTCATGGATGTGCGCATGCCCGGCATGGACGGTCTGGAAACCCTGCGGCGCATGAAGGCCAGGGCCCCCGCGCTGCCGGTGATTCTACTCACCGGGCACGCCTGCATGGGCGTTGCCGTGCAGGGTATGGACCTGGGGGCTTACGACTATATGCTCAAGCCCGTATCCATCAGCGAACTGATCATCAAGATAGAGGAAGCGGCGCGTTCCGCCGTCTGATATGGCTTTGCTGAAGCTCTTGCGCCGCTGGCTGGACCGCGGGAAAGCCTCCGCGCCGGCCCCCGCCGAACAGGCCCGCGAGGAGGAGTTCAAGAAGCGCCTGCGGGAGCGTTGCGCGCGTTTCCGGCGGCTGCTTTCGGCCAATAAAAGCGCTCTGGAAGCCATGAGCGATGTGGAGGAACGCCTTGCGGGCGCGAAACCCTTCGGCATGGACTATGTGCGCGCCGCAAGCACCCGCACGGTAACTGCCGTGTTCCGCATGGTGCGTGAGCTGAACGCGCTGTCCGACAATGGCTATGCCGCATTGCAGGAGGCTTTTGAACGCATCAGGGGGGACATGGAGCGCCTGCTGGCCTTGCCGGAACATGCGGCGCGCGGGCCTCTGATTCTGCCTCTGACCGACGTGCGCCTGGCCGATCTGCCCCAGGTGGGCGGCAAAATGGCCAATCTGGGCGAGCTGGCCGCCAATGCGGGGCTGGATGTGCCTGACGGCTTTGTGGTGACGGTGGCCGCCTATTGCCGCTTTATGGAATACAATGGCCTGCGCGGCGAGCTGGAGCGCCGCATTCAGGCCACTGACATGCGCAGCCTGGATGAGGTGTTCAGCTTGTCCGCCGCCTTGCAGCAATGTGTGCTGTCCGCGCCGCTGCCGCCGGAGCTGGAGTCGGCCATCACGGAAGCCGTGGCCGCCATGAGGGAGCGCGCCGGCGACGGCCTGCTCCTGGCCCTGCGCAGCAGCGCTGTGGGCGAGGACGCTCTGGGCGTGACCTTTGCCGGGCAGTATCGTTCGGAACTCAATGTTCCGCCTGAAGAGGCCCGCGAAGTCTGGAAGGAAATCGTGGCCAGCAAATATGCGGTCACAGCCATGAGCTACCGCTATCAGCGCGGCATTCCAGACGACGCGGCCCCCATGTCCGTGGGCGTGCTGGCTATGGTTCGGGCCAGGGCGGGCGGCGTGGCCTACAGCCGTGACCCCGTGGCCGCTTCCAGAGGGCGGGAGCGGGTACTGCTCAATGCCGTGCCCGGTCTGCCCCAGGCCGTGGTGGATGGGGCCGTCACCCCCGATGTTTTTGTATTCAGCCGTGAAAATCCGCCGCGCTTGCTGGAAAGGAATCCGGCTGACGCGACGGCCGCGCCCAGCCTCACCGACACGCAGGCCGCCGAGCTGGCCCGCGTGGCCCTGGCGCTGGAAGAGTATTACAATGAGCCTCAGGATGTGGAATGGGCTCTGGAGGCCGGCGATGGGCGCATCATGGTGCTGCAGAGCAGGCCGTTGCGCGAGGCTCACGACGGTTCCGACAGGGCGGAGGAAGCTCAGGCGTCGGAATTGCCTGCGGGCCTGACCGTTCTGGCGGGCGGCGGCGTGCCGGTAAGCCCCGGCGTGGGCATGGGGCCGGTTTTTGTGGCCCGCAAAGAGGCGGACATGCTCTCCTTTCCCGAGGGCGGCGTGCTGGTGGTGGAGCGTGCCTACCCCCGCTGGGCCACCCTGCTGTCGCGCGCATCGGGTCTGGTCAGCGAGACCGGCGGTATGGCCGGGCATCTGGCCTCCGTGGCGCGGGAATACCGCCTGCCTGCCATTTTCAGCTTGCCGGACGCCTGTCGCCTGCTGGAGAACGCCGGCGACGTGACGCTGGATGCGAATCGCAATGTTATTCTGGCCGGCCGGCAGCCCCGGTTGGTCACGCGCATGGCGTCGCCGCCCAATCTCATGGCCGGCAGCCCTGTGTATCTGCGACTGGAGGCCCTGGCGCGGCTTATGACCCCCTTGCATCTGCTGGAGCCGGATGCGCCGGAATTCGCGCCCCAATACTGCCGAAGCCTGCACGACATCACCCGCTTCTGTCATGAAAAGGCGGTGCGCCTGATGTTTGAGGATGATGCGGGCATCGGACGGCGCATAGGCAAACAGCTCAAGGCGGGCGTCAAGCTTCAGTACTGGGTGGTGGACATGGGGGGCGGCTTCACCCGTCCTGTCAGCGGCCCGGTGGTGGAGCTGTCCGAAATTGCCAGCGCGCCCATGCTGGCGCTCTGGGAGGGGATGGTGGCCGTTCCCTGGGCCGGCCCGCCCGGCAGCGGGGCCGCGGGCTTCATGAGCCTGGTTTTTGAAAGCGCCATGAATCCAGAGCTGGAGAGTGCCGCGCCCACCGCTATGGCGGAGCGCAACTTCTTCATCATCGGCGACCGCTATATGATCCTTCAGGCGCGCTACGGCTACCACTTCTGCACGGTGGAATGCCTGGCCGGAGAGGACAGCCATGAAAACTTCGTGAACTTTCAGTTCAAGGGCGGCGCGGCCGACCGCGAGCGCCGCCGCCTGCGCGCCCAAATGCTGGCCTCGCTGCTGGAGGGTCACGCTTTTCGCGCCGATGTGAAGGACGATTCGCTTTTTGCAGTGGCCGAGGGCTTCAGCGCCGCGGAAACGCTGCTGAAAACCCGTCTGCTGGGCTATCTGCTGATACACAGCCGCCAGGTGGACACGATTATGCGGGAGAGCGCCAGGGCCGAAGCCCTCAGACTAAAACTGGCCGAGGATATGAAGGCGCTGGCCGGCAGACCGCTGAAGCTCGGCGCAAACTCCTCGCATTGACAGGAAGCGCCCCCTGCCATATCTATAGCGGGTTGCATTTTACGGGCAGTTAGCTCAGCTGGTGGAGCACCGCCCTTACAAGGCGGGGGCCACAGGTTCAAGTCCTGTACTGCCCACCAGAAATTTCAGGGGTTATACAAAAAATAATCCCTTTCAAAAAAACGAGTTGCGTTTGTGCGTCAAATCTGCGCTAAATCGTTTTTTTCGTGTCAGCCGGAAAGGGGATCGCCTTTCCGGCTTTTTTTCATCGAAGCGATCAAGGGCCGCCGCCATGTTGCGCTTGTCCCGCCGGTACGCCGGCCATAGCGATCTGGCGTCGTCATCCGGGCATGCGACAAGATGTGCCGCATCTCCTTCATGGACACGCCTCACCGGGCCAGCGGGCTGGCTGTGAGGCCTCATATGCCATGAAAGTTGCATCCACGGACGTTTGCCTTTCGGCTCAGGCCTTCGATGCGGCGCTTCCTCTCCCTGTGCGTTTATTCCGTCTTTTTGCCGGTAAGCGCCACCGTTTTGCCAGCTCCACATGCGCCGGGCGGCTCTTGCGCTTCTTGCCGAGGCGGGGCATGATGCGCATGTGCAGAGGGCATTTCATGTCGCGAATGTGCCGTCGCCCGCGAAAGCGGCTGCCCCTTCGCGTGGCTCGCAATCGCGCCGGCGCGGGCGCGTTTGCTTTGCGGGCCGCGACTCCGAAAGCGAAGCGCTCTGTAAACAGCTTGCCGCAAAACCCCTGAACCACAAAGATAGAGGCATATATGACCCCAGCCATTCAGCAACTGGATGAAATGATTGAGCGCGTGCGCGCGGCGCAGGCGCTTTTCGCCCGTTATGATCAGAAACAGGTGGATGCCGTCTTTCATCATGCGGCGGCCGCGGCCACAGCCAATCGCATCACTCTGGCCAAAATGGCCGTGGCGGAAACCGGCATGGGCATTCTGGAGGACAAGGTAATCAAGAATCACTTTGCCTCGGAATACGTTTACAATAAGTACAAAGACAGTAAAACCTGCGGAATCATTGAGGATGACCCTGTTTCTGGCTATCGCGAAATAGCCGCGCCCCTGGGCCTGGTGGCGGGCATCGTGCCTACCACCAACCCCACATCCACGGCCATTTTCAAGGCATTGCTCTGCCTCAAGACCCGCAACGGGATCATCTTTTCCCCGCATCCGCGCGCCAAGAACAGCACCCGGGCGGCGGCCATGGTCATCCTGCGGGCCGCTGTGGAGGCCGGCGCCCCGGAAAATCTCATCGACTGTCTGGCAGAGCCATCGCTGGAGCTGACGCAGCACCTCATGAGCCATCGCGGCGTCAATCTGATTCTGGCCACCGGCGGACCGGGCATGGTGCGCGCGGCTTACAGCTCCGGCACGCCGGCCATCGGCGTGGGCGCGGGCAATACGCCGGTGGTCGTCGACGCCACGGCGGATGTCAAGATGGCGGTCAATTCCATTCTGCTCAGCAAAACCTTTGACAACGGCATGATCTGCGCTTCGGAACAGACCGTGGTGGTCGAAGCCGGCATTGCCGACGCCGTGCGGGAGGAGTTCCTCAGGCGCGGGGCGTGGTTCGCCGACGAGGCGCAGAGCGAGGCCCTGGCCAAAATCCTCTTTGTGGACGGCGCGCTGAACAGCGCCATTGTGGGACAGTCCGCCATGAGCATTGCGGCCATGGCCGGCATCAGCGTGCCGGAGACGACCAAGGTGCTCATTGCCGAACGCGCGGCGGTCAGGCCCGACGATCCTTTCGCGCATGAAAAGCTCTCGCCCGTGCTGGGCTTTTACCGGGTGCCGGATTTCCCCTCCGCTGTGGATACGGCCCAGAGTCTGGTATCGCTGGGCGGGGCCGGGCACACCTCGGTGCTTTATACCCGCGAAAGCAATGCGGAGCATATTCAGGTTTTTGAAGAAACCATGACCACCGGGCGGGTGCTGATCAATATGCCTGCCTCTCAGGGGGCCATCGGCGATGTTTACAACTTCCGCGTGGCGCCGTCCCTGACCCTGGGCTGCGGCAGCTGGGGCGGCAATTCGGTCAGCGAAAACATCGGAGTGAAGCATCTCATGAACATCAAGACCGTGGCCTGCCGCCGTGAAAATATGCTCTGGTTCCGCGTGCCGCCCAAAATCTATTTCAAGCTCGGCGCACTGAGCCCGGCCCTGGAGGAGTACAAGGATCGCCGCCGGGCCTGCATCATTACGGACAGAACCATGGAAAAACTGGGGCATGTGCGCAAAGTCAGCGAGGCGCTTGAAAGTCTGGGCATGGAAGTGCGGGTTTTTTCCGATGTTCAGCCCGATCCGGACATAGCCACGGCCAGAAAGGCCCTGAACATGGTCAACGCCTTTCAGCCGGATATGTTCATCGCGTTGGGCGGCGGCTCTCCCATGGATGCGGCCAAGATTATCTGGCTGCTCTATGAGGTGCCGGAGATCAGGTTTGAGGATATCGCCCTGCGTTTCATGGACATACGCAAGCGGGTGGTTTCTTTCCCGAACCTGGGCAAGAAGGCCGTGATGGTGGCCATTCCCACAACATCGGGCACAGGGTCGGAGGTGACGCCCTTTGCCGTCATTACCGACAGCCGCACCGGCGTCAAATACCCGGTGACCGACTACGCGCTGACCCCGGACATGGCCATTGTGGACCCGGAATTTGTCATGGATCTGCCCCCCTCGCTCGTTGCCAACGCGGGCCTGGATGTGCTGACCCACGCCATTGAGGCCTATACCTCCACTCTGGCCGCCAATTTCGCCGACGGTCAGGCCATGGAGGCCGTGCGCCTGGTGTTCAAGTATCTGCGCCGTTCCTATGCCGGCGGCGAGGAACGGCTGATCCCGCGTGAAAAGATGCACTACGCGGCGACCATAGCGGGCATGGCCTTCGCCAACGCCTTTCTGGGCGTCTGCCATTCTCTGGCGCACACGCTGGGGTCTTATTTTCATTTGCCGCACGGGCTGGCCAATGCCATCATGCTTTCCTATGTCATCGAGTATAACGCCACTGACGCCCCCACCAAGCAGGGCATGCTGCCCCAGTACAAATATCCCTGGGTCAAGGGCCGTTATGCCCGCATGGCTGACATGCTGCACCTGGCCGACGATGTGGAGGGCGACGGGCCTGAAGCCCGCGCGGAAAAAACGGCCCGTCTGGTGCGGGCCATTGAGGCTCTCAAGCGCGATGTGGGCATTCCCCTTTCTTTGCGCGACGCCGGCATCGCGGAGGCCGATTTTTTGCAAAAGCTGGATGAACTGGCCGAACAGGCCTTTGACGACCAGTGCACGGTTTCCAATCCGCGCTATCCGCTCATTGCGGAATTGAAAGAGCTGTACCGCAAGGCCTACTACGGCGAACCCCTGGCCTCCATGGCGTAAGCCGGGGCGGAACATGCGGCGGGGCGCGCCGCCTTTGCGGGCGGCGCCCTCGCGGCAGCCGGAGCGCCCGGCTTTTTCACAGTCAATGCTCTCTGATTCCGCTTCAGGCCGAAAAGAAAGGGCGCACCCTCGGGAAGAGGGCGCGCCCTTTGACAATCAGCGGGGAAACTCCCTGAGAGCTTTAGGAGTTTTTCAACTCCTGAATCAGCCCTGTAAGGGATTGCGCCTGGGCGGCCAGGTCA